>CALLQQ010000047.1 GCA_938014915.1 uncultured Clostridia bacterium | reverse complement strand
TAATTTTTGCAATTCGATTAATGGGAAAAAGACAATTGGGTGAGCTGCAACCATCAGAATTAGTTGTTACGATCCTTGTTTCCAATATGGCTGCCTTACCAATCGAAAATCCAAACTTACCCATGTTAATGGGCGTTATACCAATACTAATTGTAGTTAGTATTGAGGTTATAACATCGACAGTTGCATTGCGGTTTAAAGGATTTCGCAACTTAATGTCGGGTAATGCTAGAATAGTAATCAAAGATGGTAAAATCAATCAAACTGAGATGAAAAATGTTAGATATAGTATCGACGATTTAATGGAGTCGCTCAGAGAAAACGGTATATTTGACATTCGTGAAGTTCAATTCGCCGTTGTCGAAACGACGGGTAAAATCAATATATATCAAAAACATTATGCGCAAGGAGTCACTGCCGGCATGATGGCGATTGACGGACAAAATAAAAACCCGCCATCAGTTATTATAAGCGATGGCGAATTTGTTCCCGATGGGCTTAGTACTTCAGATTTAAAGAAGAATTGGGTGCTTGACATCCTAACGCAAGAAAGAATCAGCCTAGAAGATGTTTTTCTTTTCACTGCCGACGAAACTGGCGATTATTATATTATTCCTAAGGAGTGAATTCGTTGAAACGATTAGTAATATGTAGCTGCATTATAGTTGCGTCATTGACAATTGCTCTTACATTTTTATTTCATCTTAATAGGACGACAAGCGAAATTTCAAATGAACTAGTGCAAATTAAGGACTTACATTCAGCTGGTAAAACTGAAGAATCCGTAAAGCTTGCGGAAAAAACATTCAAAAAATGGGAAGATAGGAGTAAACTCATCCACATCTACATTGATGACAACCAGATTATTCCTATCACATCATCATTAGCAAAAGTTAAACTCCTCCTTGCTACTGACACACCTGAAGTTTATGCTGAATGTGATAGTATAATTGAAATGTTAGAAGCGATGAAAGATATGCAACTACCACGATTGCATAATATTCTCTAGAATATATTGATTATTAATTTTTTTCCTCTTCTAATTCAGTAATAATCCTCATAAAGCTATCTATATCATTGAAGTCCCTATATACTGATGCAAATCTAATGTAGGATACAAGATCTATCTCCTTCAATTTACCCAGAACATGTTCGCCGATTTCATCCGACGATACTTCTCTCTGGAGAAGATTTGCATAGTAAATTTCCAGTTCATCGACTAGCGCCTCAAGTTCTTCTATTCTTACGGGGCGCTTTTTCGTTGCTCGGAGCAATCCGCCAACAAGCTTGTCCCTGTCGAATGGTTCTCTCGTATCATCTCTTTTAATTACCATTAGTGGTAGGCGTTCAACAACTTCATATGAAGTAAATCTTTTACCACAGGACAAACATTCACGTCTGCGGCGTATTTTCTCTTCGCTCGGTCGTGAATCGATCACCTTGCTATCAGAATAACTACAATAAGGGCAATTCATCTTTGCAACTCTCCCTTCATTAAAATTAGATATAAAAAACTTATTGTAATTATACCATTTACAACGCATAATTGCAATCCTGATTATCAGAATTATATTGCTTTAATAATCGACTATACTAGAATATCATGTTTCGATATAATAAAATCTTCTACAATATCTTTTGCTGTACATGGAGTAACTAAATTATCAGCCATTAAGTTAATTAACTCCTTGACCATATCTACATTTGAAGATATATCTTCTATAATTACATGATCATCATTACCGAACAATTTACATCTTATCTCTACACCCAGCGTATCAGCACCTTCACATTTAGACCGTACCACATTGTATACTAGTCCTCCGTCACCTATTGAAATCCTGTAATTTGTTTCTGCCTTTTTCATCAAAACACCTCTCCTTTTTTTGTATAAATTACATATTTATTATACAATAAGTCCATTATGATTTAAAGAGCAGTTCATCGCAAAAATATAGTAATTTCATCATAAGTCGACAGTTATTTGTTATTGTTACTAAGTATTGCCATTATATTTTGTGCACTTTAACCTTTTATAAAAAAGTTTGTGCAAATAGCTATCTGCTATAACAATTTTTCTACCGATTGTATATTAACGGCTAATTCATCATACGTTGAGTAATTGTTTCGATATAATTCGAGAATTAGGGCACCATTGTAATTAATCGCTTTAAGCCTACTAACAAGCAATTTAAAGTCGAAAGAACCTGAGTTAATTGGTAGACAATCGTGTTCTTCGTCATTATCACTAATATGGATATGTCGGATTTTGTTACCAAGTTTATCCAGCAGTTCGAAGGGGCTAATTCCACTTCGTGTCGCCTGTTTTATATCAAGAACGAATGCTACATCGTCGCCTAATTGCCTACTCATTTCTGTTAATAAGTCAATCTTACTACTTAGGCAATATGCAACATTCTCCTGAGCGACCGTTATTCCGAATTCCCGTCCTAGCTGAAATAGCCTCCAGTAACGTTCGATATATCGCTCATATGTGCAAGTTCCCGTCTTGAATGCGCCATGCAGCACGAAAATTTTCGCACCTAAATCCCCCATCGCATTGAAGTATCGCTTGTAATATTCCATAATTTCGCCCACTCTGCGTTCATATCTTGAGAAAAGCATTATCGGCTCGATCGGGGATGTGAAAGGATGAACGGATACAACATCTAACGCATAATCGTTTACAATGTTGCAAATCTCTTTAAAGATATTCCCATCTAGCTCGCAACTAGCATTGAAGAAAATTTCAACTGTCTTAATGCCCCTATTCGCAAGCTCCCGCAGGGCTTTTTCAGTTTCTTGCGGATAGAGCGACGCTGTCGAAATCCCGACTCGCATTTTATCTTGCATTATATCGCACCTTTCAAAAAAATAAATATTATCATGATTTTTACAGAATTATGATATGAAATAACCCCCTTAATATATAAAAGGGGGTTATTCTCTATGCCTTTACAGCGCTAGATTTAGATTTCTTTTTTGTACCTTTTTTACTTCGGTCATTCCATAATACCCATAAAGGTCCCGCCAGGAATACTGATGAGTAAACTCCGGCTACCATACCGACAATTAGAGGGAATGCAAAGCTGAGTATCGATTTTACATCGAAAATTAAAGCGACTATACAAATTACCGCCATTGCAGCAATTGTAGTAACAGAAGTGTTGATGGAACGTGTGAGTGTTTGCCTTACGCTGACATTCATCAATTCCTCTAAATTAAGCTTTTTACCGTAAATTTTGCGGTTCTCCCTTACCCTATCATATGTTACTATCGTATCATTGATAGAATATCCTAAAATAGTCAGTGCCGCCGCTATAAAATTCGCATTTATCGGTATTCTAAATATGACGAATGTTGCGTATACCATTATCGCATCGTGAAGTAATGCTATTACCGATGTTACGCCTGCTGACCAGCCGCCTATCCTCTTAAATCGGAAGGCAATGTAAACAGTCAACACCACTGCTGAGAATGCTACCGCTACAAGGCATTTAAGGAAGAATTCCCTACCTGCCGATGGCGGAACATCATTACTCGATAGTAGAGTAATATCGTTAGATGCGAAACTTTCTTGTAGCTTTTTAGTTAGATCGAACTGCCTTTCGGCGGTTAAACCAGCATTGGAATTTACTGATAGATTGATGTTGTTTGCGGCGTTCTCGCTGATAGACTCACCAATTGTGATTGAAACGCCCGTGCCGATAATCTCCTCGGCTTTAGATTGGAAGCTATTCACGTCCATATCACCAGTATACGAATAGGAAATTAGCGTTCCGCCCTTGAATTCAATATCGACTTCAACACCGAATATGAGTGAAATTAAGGCAACAAGTACGATGAAGGCAATTGTTATAGGGAATGTGTATTTCCTTAGTTTAATTACATCTAATTTCTCAAACTTATGCATTATTTTCACCCCCATATAGCCACTTATTGGAGAATGTTTTTGTCTTTGATAGTGCCATAACCATTATTCTTGAACAGGTTACGCCCATCACAAAGTTAAACACTACCCCGACTAAAAGTGTATATCCAAACGAATAAATTGCTCCCGCCGTTGATGGACCGAACATAAAGAATACGGGGCTTAGCAATTTTGCGAATAGGCTATCCGGCGGACCGAATGCACCCATCAAGATTATTGCAACAAATATAATTGTTAAGTTACCATCGAATATTGCAGTGAATCCTCTCTTAAAGCCTGATTCAATTGCTCCGTTCAATGTTTTTCCTCTATATAATTCTTCCCTTATTCGCTCGGCGGTAAGTATGTTTGCATCGACACCCATACCAACTGCCATTACAATTCCCGCAATGCCGGGTATCGTCAATGTGAAGCTATCAAGGAAGCCAAAGAAGCCTGTTATAGCAGCGATACTTCCTGCGACTTGCCCCATTAAGGCAATTATAGCTACCACACCGGGTAATCTGTAATTATACGTCATGAATATTGCAATTACTATAAATGCAACCGCACCGGATAGAGCCATTGCATCTCTAGCGCCAAGTCCAAGCGTAGGTGAAATCGTGCTGAAATTCGCCGTTACAAGCTCGAAAGGCAATGCGCCAGCATTGATTTTATCAGCAAGAGCCTTTGCAGATTCAGCGGTAAAGTTACCACTGATAACGGCGCTCCCCTCGGAAATATGCGTTTGAACGGTTGCATTCGATATCATGGATTTATCCATCCAGATAGAAATGCTATCTTTGGTAACGGCTAGTCTTTTTGTTGCCTCGCTGAACTTTTCCCTACCGTCTTCCGTCAACCGCAATTGTACAATGAATTCGCCCTGTTGCTCATCGTATCCCGGTTGGGCATTCTCAACGTCCGAACCTTCGAGAATAATATTCTCCTCGGTTACACCTGTCCATAATCCCGTTTCAGGGTCGGTCATATAACTTTCCCTAAAAGTGAGCATTGCCGTCTCACCAATTTCGTTTACTGCCGCCTCAGGATCGAAAGATTCATCCCCAGCCTTCCAAGGAAAGCGGACAATCAATCTATCCTTATTATAATCGACATAAACTTCATGGTCGGTAATGTTAAGTCCAACAAGTCGTTGAACGATAACTTCTTTTACCGAATCCATTTGCTCATTCGTCGCTTTCACCCCTTCAGGAGGAGTAAAAGTAACATCGACACCGCCACGGATATCGATACCCCAACGGATGTCCTCAACACCCTTAATGTACACTTTCTTAATATCACCATACTGCGTGCTAATGCCCACGAATGAAAGCACTGTGAAAATTACAATCACAAGCGCCGTGATACCGAAAGCTGACTTGTTTACACGTCTCATCGGTTAACCCCCATGTAGAAATCGTCAATAGCAATTGTCTGATTTCTAAGCAAAATTTTATTTGATAATATTGCATTAAAATTGCATCTTCAATAATTATAAGATATGTGCATAAAAAAGTCAACGATTTTATACAGATAAGTCGGCATTTTCACCTAAAATGTTCTTATTATCATCTAAAATAGGCAATATATAGGAAGAAAGGAAGCGTTCAACCTGCTCGATTGATCTGCCGACAAAATTCTCGGGCTTTAAAATTTCCTCGATTTCTTCCTTTGATAGCATAAAATCCTTATCTGCACTAATTCGTTCAACTAGATCATTTTCTAATCCCTGCTCTTTGACTAACCTAGCTGCTTCAATCGAATGTGAGCGGAGCTTCTCATGCAATTCTTGACGGTTGCCACCTTTTTTCACTGCTTGCATCATAATGTTTTCCGTCGCCATAAATGGCAATTCATTATTTAGCCTTTGTTCAATGACTTTCGGATACACAACAAGACCATCGGTAACGCTCAGCATTATATTCATGATAGAATCCACCGCTAGAAAAGCCTCAGCAACTGATATTCTCTTGTTAGCTGAATCGTCAAGTGTTCTCTCGAACCATTGTGTTGCCGCCGTAAAAGATGGATTGATGCTGTTAATGATAACATATCTTGATAATGCTGAAATCCTCTCACACCTCATTGGATTGCGTTTATACGGCATAGCCGATGAGCCGATTTGGCTCTTTTCAAATGGCTCTTCCATCTCTTTGAAACTTTGAAGAATACGCATATCGTGCGAAAATTTGCTCGCCGATTGCGCCACTCCGCTTAGTGCGGAGAGAATTTGCGCATCCACCTTCCTCGAATATGTCTGTCCCGAAACAGGAACAACACCTTCAATGCCGATTTCCTCGCTGATTAGTCTTTCAAGTTCGTCAATTTTGTCCGTGTCCCCCTCGAACAATTCGACGAAGCTTGCCTGTGTTCCTGTGGTGCCTTTAGAACCGAGCAATTTCAGCGTGCTAATTCTGTACTCGATATCCTCTAAATCAAGCAGGAATTCGTATAACCATAGGGTAGCCCTCTTACCTACTGTTGTAAGCTGTGCGGGTTGCAAGTGGGTATATCCCAATGTTGGTAGCGCCTTATATTCGTCTGCAAATTTAGATAAATTGGCAATAACATTGATTAATTTGCGGCGGACAACTTCCATTGCCTCTTTCATTATAATAATGTCAGTATTATCGCCAACATAGCAGGATGTCGCACCTAAATGAATGATTCCGCTTGCGTCGGGGCATTGCTTGCCGTAAGCATATACATGCGCCATAACGTCGTGGCGGACTTCCTTCTCTCTCTTTGCGGCAACATCATAATTAATGTTATTAGCATTATCTTCAAGCTGCTTGATTTGCTCATCCGTTATGGGTAATCCTAGCTTCTGTTCCGCTTTAGCTAAGGCTATCCATAGCCGCCTCCAAGTAGTAAATTTCTTATCAGCTGAAAATAGATACTGCATCTCATCACTAGCATATCTCGTCGAAAATGGACTTTCATAACTTTTTGTCATAATAACCTCCGAATAAATAGTAAGATTAGCCAAAGGGCATAATCTTTCATTGCATAATACAGTTAATTATAACATACGATAAAGATGTAAACAAGCATAAGCACGAAAAAAGAAGTTTTTCATAAATCATGACTGAAGTTAGCTTAATATAAGTGGTGTCATCTTGACTTCCGCACTTTATTGTGGCATTATATATATGGTCAATTAATAGTTTTAGGGGTGTAATATGCAAGAATTTATAACTGAGATATTAATGAAATTCGCCGATGTTGGCATTTTAGGTTATGTGCTTATAATGCTGATGATAGCAATAGAAAATATTTTTCCTCCGATTCCATCGGAGGTTATTCTAACATTTGGTGGCTTTTTGACTTTATCATCTAAGATGACTTATTGGGGAGTTGTCATCTTTGCAACAATTGGCGCTGTTCTCGGTGCAATCGTTTTATATGGAGTGGGTAGAATTCTCAATCCGCAACGGCTGGAAAAATTAATCGATAGCAAAGTGGGTAGGATTCTTCGGTTTAAAAAGGAAGATGTGAGCAAATCAACACAGTGGTTTTCTAAAAGAGGAAAGACGACTGTTTTCTTCTGCCGATTCATACCAATTGTTAGGAGTTTAATTTCCATTCCGGCGGGCATTACAAAGATGGAGATGCCCATATTCTTGTTGCTAACGACAGCAGGAACTTTTATCTGGAACATGGTGCTTGTATACCTCGGCAAGGCGCTAGGCGATTTATGGGAAAATGTTCTTGTATATATGGATACTTATTCGTTCATTGCTCTTGTCGTGTTAGGCATTATATTCCTAGTGCTAGCTATCATTTTCTATAAGAAACGCATCTCAACAAAAAACGAAGATAGTACTGCAAACTAAAATATTTATAGGTATGTATAATAAAGGGGAAATAACTAAATATGAAGAAAGTGCTGAGCTTTATTTATGATCTACATAAAAAGCATGGTATTGGCATGCGCATTATTAAAACCGCTATCTCCGTTCATATCTGTTTAATCACGATGTATCTACTCAAAGGAGAATTGTCTTTCTATGCTTGCATGGGTGCAATTATATCTATGCAAGATACTTTAGAGAATTCAAAAAAACACGGTTTTAATCGTATAATAGCTACTTTCATAGGCGGGGCAATGTCAGTGCCAGCGATCTTCCTAACGCGTAACGTATCGTCACCTTATCTATTCCAAATATGTGTAACAGTTGCGGTAATTGCTACATTATATATCAGCAATAAGTTTAATAAAAAAGAGTCCGCCGCTGTTGCTTGCTTCGTGCTGCTATCAGTAATAATTCTTAATAAAGGTTCTGCACCGTACGCATTCGCGTTCCGTAGATTTGCGGAAACGGCATACGGCGTTATCGTATCCATCATCATTAATTTAACAATCAACTTCCCTAAAAAGAAGGAGCCCGATGAATTAGCTGAAGAATCCTAGAATATAAACTAAAAAGGCATGCTGCGATTAATCACAGCATGCCTTTATTTTATTCTTATTGTTCGAGTAATTTTTCCACCGATGCTAGTTTTATGCATAGGCATAGCAATTCCATTGCTACCTTTAATTCAGATACGGGCGGGAATGTCGGCGCTATGCGGATATTCCTATCCCTCACATCAACTGAATATGGGAATGTTACTCCTGCCGGTGTGAGAATCACTCCTGCGTCTTTGCACAACGACGCAACACGCTTTGCGCATCCGTCCATCGTATTGAGTGAAATGAAGTAACCACCATTCGGCTTGCGATAGCTTGCAATTCCGAGTGGGGCAATCTCACTATCTAACATCCCGATAACAACATCGAATTTGGGAGCGATTATATCACGATGTTTCTTCATATGTTCAAGGATTCCATTAAAATCACCGAAGAATCGGCAATGCCTGAGCTGATTAATTTTATCCGATCCGATCGTCTGGATAGCCATTTGCTTTTTGATAAAGTTGATATTATCTTCACTTGCAGCTATTACCGCAATGCCCGATCCTGCAAATGAAATCTTAGCGGTAGATGCAAACATAAATGGCATATCATCATTGCCGCACTTTTTACATTCATCAAGTAAGTCGAGCAACTTATCTGGTTTATCGGTTAAATCATGCACGCAATAAGCATTGTCCCAGAAGATTCTGAAGTCATTTGCCGCCGTATTTAAATTAGCAAAACGCTTAACGACTTCATCGGAATATGTGATTCCATCAGGATTAGAATATTTTGGCACGCACCAAATACCTTTGATAGTTTCATCTGTGCGAACAAGTTCCTCTATCCTATCCATGTCGGGCCCATCGTCACTCAGTTCGATAGTTATCATCTCGATGCCAAAATGCTCACATATAGCAAAATGCCTATCATATCCGGGGCTGGGGCATAGGAATTTAATTTTATCGTATTTGCCCCATGGCTTTTCACTACCGGCTACTCCGAAAATCATTGCCTTTGCGATTATATCGTACATTAAGTTTAGGCTGGAATTCCCACCGATAATAATTTCATTTGTAGATACATTCAGCATTTGTGAGAACATCTGCTTTGCTTCCATAATCCCGTCAAGTATGCCGTAATTCCTGCAATCAGTGCCATCAGCCGAAATATAGTCATCACTTTTTAGACTCTCTAACATTCCTTTAGATAAATCTAGCTGATCCGATGACGGTTTACCCCTTGACATATCAAGAGTTAATTTTCTATTTTTAAATTCGGTATACTCTGATTCAAGCTCCCTTTTTAATGTGATAAGCTCCTCATTAGAAAGCGCCGCATATGCCTTCATAATAAATCTTCCCTTCTTTACTGCATATTTAATTTTTAAGCTGGATCAATTGCCAATACTATTGTAATATATTTAAAGCTATTTTGCAAGATGTATTTGCAAAACTTGCAAAATAGCTTCATTTTTATATACTTGCATATAAATTTGTCTCCCATGCCGGTATATAATGATGATGTCGCATAAAAATTCGATACCTGGGATTTAGCCGTTTCAACAATAACGGCAATTTGAAAATATCTTCGTTCCTATGATAGAGTGATAGCAGGATCCTTGGCGAATACTTGGCAATTGTATCTTTTGCGCCTAACAATGCCTCAAATTCTGCACCTTCAACATCGAATTTTATAATATCGGCAGGTTCGCCAGCTAGGACTTTATCAATACTACGCATCTGGGTCGGTGTGCCTTTCTCCGATATTGATGAATGTCTTCCCGCCTTTGATAGGAAGTTTACCGCACTATCCTCATTCCACACTCCTGCATAATGCAACTGCACAAATTGCAAGTTCTCGGTATTTCTTTGCAACTTCTTAAAATTCTTTTTATCGGGCTCAAAGGCAATAATCCTAGCCATTTCACCGTTAGTAAAATGCAAAATTTCCTCAATTGTATCACCATTATATGCGCCGCAATCAATATAAGTGTCGCCCGATTTAGGCACAATAATATTCTCAAAGACTTCATCACGCATTGTCGTGATGTCCTTGAGATAATGAATCTTTCCGCTAATTTTAAAATTCAATATATTGATGTAGACCTGCCTAGACAACTCATCGTCTAGCAAATTATAAACTTCTTCTATATCTTTTTGATTATCAATTACATATTGATAATCAAAAAGTCCGCCACCAATTACCGGTAGGTCGGGTGCATAAAGCTCATGCCTGCTCGATAATTCATATATTCTATCTATCAAGCTATCATATCCAGCGGCGAAACAGAGCAATATTATCGGGTGGTCATACATTCGCTCAATGTCTGAAAGCCTGCGCACGGGGTAGGATAGGAATTCATGTCCACGCACAAACTCATCACTTGCAAAAATAGCATCGGGCTTTTTCCCGTATTGAGAGAGTGCATTCATCACTTTAATTGCGCCATCGCCCATTCCATATAGCACAATGGGTCTATCCGTTTTTGATAGATAGTCCCATATGCTTATATGCTCGCTGAGTAGATCTACTATGCTAATGCCACGCACATTATTCTTCTCCATCATACTCCCAATTATGCCATACGTCTTGCACATCGTCGTTATCTTCAAGCGCATCTAGTAGTTTCGTCATTTTTGTGATTAATTCCTCATCTTCAAGTTTAGTATATGTAGATGGAATTTGCTCAATCTCCGCCGATAAGATGGTATACCCTTTTTCAGTGATATAATCCCTCACCGCTGTAAAATCGCCCGATTCAGATAGGAATTCAACTTCACCATCTTCGATAGTGAAATCTTCCGCCCCCGCCTCAAAGCAATCTTCCATAATTTCTTCTTCGTCACGATCGCCTGTTTCGGCAATTATTACGCCCTTTTGAGTGAACATAAAAGATACGCAACCTGTTGTGCCAAGGTTGCCGCCGAATTTATCAAAGTAATGCCGAATATCCGACGCCGTTCTGTTACGGTTGTCGGATAGACATTCTACGATAACGGCTACGCCATTCGGCCCATAGCCCTCGTATACGATATTCTCATATGTTTCTTTATCGCCATCGCCCGATGCTTTTTTGATTAGACGATCTATATTATCATTGGGTACATTATTCGCTTTTGCTTTAGCAATTAAATCCCTAAGCCTAGCATTAGTGGTTGGGTCAGGTCCACCTTCCCTCACGCAAACGGAAATTTCACGACCAATTTTAGTGAAAACTTTCGCTCGTTGTGCGTCAGTTTTCTCTTTTTTCTTCTTAATGTTACTCCATTTGGAATGGCCTGCCATGATATCAACCTTTCAAAAAAATATTTAACTTCCTGTCGGGAAATCTACATCTAGTACATACATATAGTATTTCGCCTTTCGGAAATCCATATTCAGTATATCACATAGATTCTTCCGACGCAAGCAAAATGCTCGCACTTACGAAAGGGGAACAAATCCCTCTCCCAATACTTCGGCGGCACTTGTTATTATTATAAAAGCCTTCGGATCGGTTTCAGTCACGATTCGCCGAACCCTATAATACTGATTCTTAGCAACTGCGCATAATATAACATTATTATCCATGCCCGAATATGCTCCCTGCGCTTTCATAATCGTAACACCACGGTTCATTTTAATGATGCGCTCCGATATTGGATGCGGTCGCTGTGTTACTATTAGCATTAGTTTGCGCTCGTTCCTCCCATACATTAGGACATCCATCATATGTGTTGAAACATACATGGCTACTACCGCATATAGCGCTGCATTAATATCCTTGAATGCCAATGTTGCAATTGCAATTACAACAACGTCGGTAGCTAATGTAATTCTGCCAAGTTTAACGTGGGGTACTTTCGTCTGAATGAGGCGGTTGATGATATCCATGCCGCCCGTCGTCCCCTCCCTTGTATATACAATCCCAAGGCCGATGCCGATGAATGCGCCACCGAACAGCGATGCTATCATCAAATCGCCTTGATATACGGGTACATATTTAAAACCGTAATCGACGAGGATCGAGAACGCAATTGTTGAAATTATCGTCTTAATAATTAATTTCCTACCCAGGAAGAAAAAACCCAGTATAATGATTGGGACATTGATAGCGGCGACGACTACACCGATTGGAATGCTAGTTAGATAGTTAATCACCGTCGAAATACCGGTGACGCCGCCGGGCGCAATTTTGCTAGGCGCAGTAAATGAATGCACACCAATTGCAAATACTGCCGTGCCAAATAGGATTACTATTATATCTAATAGCCATTTGATAGTATTTGCTCTTTTACTACTTTTCATAATTACACCCTTTCTGAACTTTTGCTAATCTTCCAAGTCCCATATCAATGTAATAAGCTCGTTAATTCTACCAACATCGCCGATTAAATATAAATAACCGAACAACGCCTCCAGTCCCGTCGCCATGTGATATTGTGCGGTGGTAACGCCTTTTGGAACTGTGGTGGTATTCGCATTCCTACCACGGCGGAATATGCATTCTTCTTCCTGCGTTAGATGGTCTTCCAGCTCCTGCGATGCCATCGCTTGATAGCTTGCTCTAACCTTTGATACGGCTAGTGAGTGGAGCTTCCCCGCTTGCATATTCGAAGATAGTATTAGTCTTTGCCTAACTATCAATTCATATACTGCATCACCGAAAAATGCAAGTGCCAATGGACTATACTGCTTTGCCTCAAGGGGCGAAAGCGGTTTGTCAAGCATTTATGTCAACGCCTTTCCTTTTTTATTGTCGTTATCTAATCGATATAATCAAATTCAAAATCGAATACGCTGACGGAATCGCCGTCCTTAATGCCCATTTCTTCTAATTTGTCGATTATACCGCTTGATCGCAGTACTCGCTGAAAATACTGGAGTGACTCATAGTCATCGATGTTCACCGTCGATAAAATCTGCCCTAGCCAAGGCGCATCTATAACATAGACACCATCTACTATCTCAATGTTGAATCCTCTCTGCTCTTCCTCCATTTGCTGAATTTCCTCATCTGTGAGTGGCTCAGGCTCATATTCTTTTATAGGTGGGAGTTTATCTAGTTCAGTAGCAATTGCTGATACAAGTGCTGATGTTCCCTGCGTTGTCGCCGCACTAATGGCGAAAAACTCCATACCTTGTTCCTCGACAAAATCTTTGAACCGTGTAATTTGCTCCTGTGATGCAAGATCACTCTTATTGCCAGCTACAATTTGAGGGCGATTAGACAATTCTTCACTGAAATTCACCAACTCTTTATTAATAGCTTTAAAATCCTCAATAGGGTCACGTCCTTCGATGCCCGAAACATCGACAACGTGAACAATCAACCTGCATCTTTCAACATGGCGCAGAAA
The DNA here is from genome assembly GCA_938014915.1 of uncultured Clostridia bacterium. GTDB lineage: Bacteria > Bacillota > Clostridia > Oscillospirales > Ruminococcaceae > JAAZLM01. Next base: position 6,257 of record CALLQQ010000047.1, on the reverse strand, counting down.
TTCATGCCCGAGCCCGACACCCTCGCTTGCTCCTTCGATCAAACCAGGAATGTCCGCCATCACAAATGACTTTTCCGCCTCTACTTTTACGACACCTAATATTGGCGACAATGTCGTAAAATGATAGTTTGCAATTTTAGGTTTGGCAGCGCTTACAACGGAAACAAGCGTCGACTTCCCAACATTGGGGAATCCGACCAATCCAACATCTGCAAGGAGTTTTAACTCTAATGTTACTACAATTTCTTCACCGATATGCCCAGGCTTCGCAAAGCGGGGAATCTGCCTAGAAGCAGTGGCGAAATGCTGATTCCCCCATCCGCCCCTGCCACCTTTCGCAATTGTGACCGGCTCATCACTTGATAAATCTGCAATTATTCTTCCCGTATTTGCATCACGGACAAGGGTGCCCCTGGGCACTTTAACTATTAGATCGTCGCCCTTTTTACCGAAGCATTTAGCCTTACCGCCGTTTTCGCCATTTTCAGCAACATATTTCTTCTTATATCTGAAATCAATCAATGTCGAAAAGTTATCATCAACGACGAAAATTACATCGCCACCTTTGCCGCCATCTCCACCATCGGGACCGCCAGCAGGAATATACTTCTCTCTCCTGAACGAAACCGCACCATTCCCGCCATTGCCCGCTTTAATAGTAATTTGCGCCTTATCAACAAACATAAAATCCCCCCTAAATATATATTATGTAGGAATGTGCTATAAACACATTCAACTCTGATTTTCTTAAATAAAAATCCACCTTTCGGTGGATATATGACTATAATGACGTTAAGCTACAAACCCCCTTAAATTAAGGGGGTTGTAATTTGAATATTTATTGCTCAGCGTATACGCTAACTTTTCTTCTATTCTTGCCCATTCTCTCATACTTAACTTTACCATCAACAAGGGCAAACAATGGATCGTCCTTACCCTTTGCAACGCCTTCGCCTGGATGAATTCTTGTTCCACGTTGGCGAATAAGAATGTTTCCTGCTAGAACGAATTGCCCGTCAGCACGCTTAACACCAAGTCTTTTCGCTCTTGAGTCACGACCGTTTCTTGTCGATCCTCCACCCTTCTTCTGAGCAAAAAACTGTAAGCTTATCTTTAACATTTGCTACACCTCCAAATTTAAAATCGAAATCGTACCATCGAATTCTTGCGATATTATGCCTAAATGCGTTCGCAATGCTTCGATAATTAATTTCGCATTTTTATCCTTGACCCCGCTGGGCAAGGTTAAGCTAATTTCATTTTCAATTGCGGTAATATCTGCTGCTATACCGAAACTCTCGGTAATTGTATTGACGGTGAGCATAACTGCGGACGAAACACCCGCACAAACTACATCTTCACCAATATCAGCATAATCCGCATGACCATAAACTTTAAAACCAATTATCTCATCTTCACGAATGAAAAATTCAGCCGTTATCATTATGCGTTAATTGATTCTATGCGCACCTGTGAATATGCTTGTCTATGTCCAACTTTGCGTTGTTTGCCTTTTCTTCTTTTGTAGGTAAATACGGTAATTTTCTTACCTCTGCCGTTTTTGATTAGCTTACCTGTGACGGTTGCGCCAGCAACTAGAGGTGTTCCAGCAACGATGCCGTCCTCTTTGCCAACAACTAAAACTTCATCAAATACTACATCTTGTTCAGCTTCAGCGTCAAGCTTTTCAATGAAGATAATATCGCCTTCACTAACTTGATATTGCTTCCCGCCTGTTTTAATTACTGCATACATCTTATAATGTACCTGCCTCTTTCTCAATCTCGCTATGTTAAGGCGTGATGCCAATATCATCATATTAGACACCATCTTAAATGAGCCCTGCATAAGCGGCCATTTAATTGTACCATACAGAATGTGGCTTGTCAACTACTTTGACATTGTGATTTATGTAGGTTTACATCATAAAAGCGCATAAATTTTATGCACTTTTATGTTATGATATTCGTTTTATAGCTTGATGTTTTGTTCTTTAGCAGCGGTCAATGTATTTTGCATTAGCATAGCTATCGTCATCGGTCCAACTCCACCCGGAACAGGAGTAATATGCGATGTTTTCTTCTTAACCTCGTCAAAATCCACATCGCCGCATAACTTGCCTTCACTATTTCTATTCATGCCAACATCAATAACAATCGCACCATCTTTAACCATATCGGCAGTGACAAAATTAGCAATTCCGACAGCGCTAACCAGAATATCCGCTCTTTTGCAAACGCTGGCTAAATCCACCGTGCGTGAATGGCATATTGTGACGGTAGCACTTTTATGCAGCAACAGCATCGCCATGGGCTTGCCCACGATATTGCTTCTGCCGATTACAACACATTCTTTACCCGTGATATCTACACCGGTACTAGCTAGAAGTTCCATCACGCCGGCGGGAGTGCATGGTAGGAATGAGAAATTACCTATCATAATCTTGCCGACATTCACTGCGTGAAATGCGTCGACATCTTTTTTCGGTGAGATAGCCTCTAGAATTCGCTCCTCATTTATATGTTTTGGTAGGGGGAGTTGCACTAAAATCCCGCTCACCTTGTCGTCGGAATTCAATTTAGCTACTAAATTCAGCAATTCCTCCTCGCTTGTTCGCTCATCAAGCGCATATTCATAAGATTCTATGCCACATTCAGCGCAAGCTTTTTTCTTTGAATTTACATATACTCTAGATGCCTGATTATCGCCAACGATTACAACGGCAAGACCCGCATGAACACCTTTTTCCGTTAAAGCCTTGATTTCTTTAGCTACTTCCCCTTTAACTTTAGCAGAAATTAACTTTCCATCTATTATATTAGACATCGGCATCCTCCTCGTCGTCATGGTCTAAATCGCCGTCATTATCGTCTTCGTCGTCGCTATCTTCATTATTATCACTGTCATTTTCGTCATCATAACTTTCGTCATTGTCGGTATCTTCGTCGGAATTTTGAGCCTTTTTCGCGTCCTTTTTCTTCCCCTGCTCGAATTCCTCTAAAAACAACTTTGATTCCTCGGTATCTTTATAGAATACATAATCGCCAGTACGTTTAATTCTACTTCTAATAAAGAATATAAGTGCAACCGCGACAATGACACTTATGGCGGCTAAAAGTTGCGAAACCCTGAGCTTCCCAAGCATTAGGCTATCCGTTCTAAGTCCTTCAATTACGAATCTGCCTGTACCGTACCATGCGATATACATTAGGAACACTTCACCATCGAATTTGCGTTTCTTTGAATAGAAGTGTAACACGATGAATCCAATTGCGCACCATATGGATTCGTATAAAAATGTTGGATGTACTGCTTTTAAAGGATCGACTATAATGTCGTTTTTCTCTGCTATCCTGCTTTTATTTTGTGTGAGATAGTACTGAATATCGTCACTCGTCATTCCCCATGGGAGATCGGTGTTTTTGCCGAATGCCTCCCTATTGACGAAGTTGCCCCATCTGCCGATACTTTGCCCGATAAGGAAACCTAGTCCTGCAATATCAAGCATCGGCGGGAATTTCAGCTTGCGAAATTTTGAAATGATACCACCGACGACAACGGCGCCGATTATACCGCCGTAAATCGCAAGACCGCCATCCCTGACATTTATCACGTCTATAAAGCTATCGTATTCGCTTAACGAAAACAAGACGAAATACAATCTTGCACCAACGTATGCCCCGATTAATCCGCCCATTACGGTATCAATTACCCTGTTTGGATCTAGCCCATACTTCTTAGTTTGGGACAAGCCGTAGACGGCGGCAATTAAAATTCCTGCCGTTATAATAATACCATACCAATAGATATGTAGGCCGCCTATCGAAAAGGCAACCTTATCCAAAGTAAATTCCAGCCCCAATTTCGGGAACTCGACAACATCTTTAATACTCATATTCCTGTACCCCCATTTATTTTTAGCTCATGCTAAACATTGCTCGGTTCAATTATTGAAATTGCACAGCGGCTTGTATCGAATGACTTGTCTAATCGCTCGACCACATCTTCAAATTCCACATTGGCGCAAATTTCAATGTTATCATATAGGCTCACACCATCAAAATGTGCGGCAACCATCGAATTCGCTACACTTTCCACATCGTCGAATCTTCGCATTTGTCTGCCATAGAAGGATTTTTTGATAATCTCAAATTCCTCACGGTCAAGTCCTTCTTCTTTGAGCCTTTTTACCTCGGATATAATTCTAGACTGCACCTCTCTTGGATTGCGACTTTCCCCTTCAAAAATTGAAGAAAAATAGCCATTGCCCGAAAATACCTCCGAACCAAAGCTGGAATTGATTAGTTCTTCTTCATACATTTTCTGGTAAAGGTCCGATGATTCGCCTGCAATAAATTCTAGCAATATTCTCGTTTCGATACTTGCCTTGATTCGCTCTATGCCCTCGCTCGGTTCCGCCTTGAATCCAATTGTGAAAAGAGGCATTGCGACAGGTAAAGTTTGCGTTGCTTCTGCCTTATTAATTTCTAGCGGTTCATCAAAATCTTTATTTGTAATAGTTAAGGGCGAATTCGGTTTTAGCATTTTATCCGCAACTTCTAATGCCGTATCAATCTCGAAATTGCCTGCAATTGATAGCACCATGTTGTTAAGATTATAGAATGTATTGTAGCAACTATAAAGCAAGTCGGCATCAATTTCCGCAATGGAATCAATTGTACCTGCAATATCAATTTTAACCGGATGGTTAATGTATAGAGCATCAAGCAAGTTGAAGAATACCCTCCAACCGGGGTTATCCTCATACATGCGAATTTCTTGACCGATAATGCCCTGCTCCTTTTCCACCGTTTCCTGCGTGAAATATGGCGCTTGAACAAAGTCAAGGAGAATTTCAAGCGATTTATCAAAATTATCAGTGCAGGAAAAGAGATAACAAGTTTTATCAAATGAAGTATAAGCATTCCCAGATGCGCCCGTTTTAGCATATAACTCGAATACATCGGAGTCTTCATTTTCAAATAGTTTGTGCTCTAGGAAATGAGCTATACCCTCGGGCACTGTGATGAAATCTTCATCTTTATCGGTTTTAAACGATGTGTCAATCGATCCATATTTAGTGCCGAACAATGCGTATGCACTGGAATATCCTTTCATCGGGCAAAGTAATATTGTTAGTCCCGATGGGTGGTCAATCTTATAATATCTTTCGTTAGAACGTTCATTTTTAATAATAGTTTTCTTCATTTATTCTCCCTCCTGCTGCGATTCTTCACCAGTTAATATATAAACCGTATCTAGTTTTAGGGATTCGGCGGCTTGCATTATCTCATCTTTACCAATGTTTGAGAGCTTTTCGCCCTCCTGCTCGGGAGTGAAACTTGTCCCAGAATATATCTGTGCAACATACCACCCCTCAACCGCTGATGCCGCATCACCAATAGTTTTGAAGCTATTTAAGAGGCTGAGTTTATCATTCTCAATATCGGCATCTGTAAAGTTGCCCTGCTTGACACTCTCTAGCTGGGCTAGAATTTCATCTTTCGCCTTTTCTATATTATCATTTTCAACGCCGCAATCGACAAGAACTAATCCTTTTATCCTATCGTATCGAGCGACACAGTAATAGCAAAGGGATAATCTTTCCCTTACATTCATAAATAACTTAGATGTTGGGGTGCCACCGTAAAGAGCCGTCATGAGGCGCATTGCGCTCACATCATCGCAGTCGGTCTTGAATCCTAGAACCATCTTACTTTGGTTGACCTGTAACTTTTCTGTATGGGTTAGTGGCTCATTTTTCGGAGTGCTCAGTACCGTCGCTGGCATCTTGGCATCATTTCTATCAAAATCAGAGAACACTCCCTCAAATACGGATCTGGCATTATTGTAATCGCCGAAACCTACAAAGACAATTTCTATTCTTGAATCGCTTAGCATCTTCTTATAAGCATCGTATGCCATCGCATTTGTTAGCTTTTCAGCAGACTTTTTACTACCGTATCTACCGATTCCATATGGCTCATCTTTGCACATAATTGCACTGGCACGATTAATTGAATATGTGCGCTTGTCGTTGATTTCCGCATCTATTTTATCAATGAGATTATTCTTCTCTAAATTGAAATTTTTGTCGATGAAAAGTCCATCTTCTAAGACGGGGCTGAGCAGACATTCAATAAGGATACTTGACATTTCTTCAGTTAAATTTTCGCCCGATAAGGCGTATGCGTCGTCAATTCCGCTAATTGAAATTGTGCAAACCTGTGCATCGCCAAGATTGCCCACTGTATTCG
>CALLQQ010000046.1 GCA_938014915.1 uncultured Clostridia bacterium | reverse complement strand
ATGCAAAAATGCTATGCAAAGTTGCTATGAATACTTATATCCTAAAATAGTTGAAAAAAAATGCAATTAGATATATAATAGATGAATGGGAATATAGCATTTTTTTAGGAGTGATGAAATAATGGTATTTACCGTTGATATTGGCAATACTAATATTGTGCTCGGTGCATTCGATGATGACGATCTAGCATTCGTTTCTCGCATTTCAACCGATCCGTCTAAGATGGAGGACCAATATGCAATTGATTTCGCCGATATATTAACCCTCTACGGATATTCACCACGTCTATTCGATGGGGCAATTATATCTTCAGTTGTGCCGCCGCTCACACCAATCATTAAAGATGCCGTTGAGAAATTACTCAGCTGCAAAGTTTATGTGGTGTCCCCCGGCATTAAGACGGGGCTGAATATCAAGATTGACGATCCCGCCATGCTCGGTAGCGATTTAGTTTGTGCGGCAGTATCGGCACTTGACAAATACGAATTGCCGTGTATAATCTTCGACCTTGGCACTTCTACCACGACATCGGCGATTGATAAGGACGGTTTGTTCCTCGGTGGTTCTATCTATCCGGGTGTGCAAATCTCGCTGGATGCTCTTTCATCTAGAACGGCGCAACTACCATTCATTAGTATGGAAACCGTCGATAAAGTAATCGGCACTAATACGATTGATTCGATGAAGTCGGGTATAATACTCGGTACCGCATCTTTACTAGATGGTATGGTGCTGCGATATAGCGAAGTACTTGGTGGTGAGCCTACCGTAATTGCGACGGGCGGACTAGCTTCAATGATTATACCGCATTGTAAAAGTGAAATAATCGTCGATAACAACCTCATGATAGATGGTCTTTATCGTATATATAAGAATAATGCACTCTAAACATAGATTCTCCTGAACTTTTTCGCTATCAATTCCCAAAAAATATGCACTGCATTACATAAGTGAGCAGTAGCAAGGAGGAATTCATATGTCAAAAGTTACAAACAAGAGTAACAATGTTCGGAAGCTGGTTATGCTTTCACTATTCGTAGCCATCCTAATCGTGCTTAATCTAACGGGGATCGGCTTTATACGGATGCCGTGGGGTATCTCAATTACGATAATGCACATACCCGTTATCATAGCATCAATCACGATGGGACCTGTCTATGGTGGAATTATCGGTGGTGCATTCGGGCTAATATCAATGCTCGAAGCAACATTCAGGGGTGGCGCCGCAGATATTCTTTTTTCACCGATAGCAAGCGGTAATCCCCTTGGTTCGATTTTCATGTGCATGGTGCCACGCATTATACTCGGCATTGTTGCGGCACTCGTATTCAGGGCGATTATGCGATATACCAAGAATTCCATTGTATCGGCTGGAGTTGCTGCGTCATTCGCAACATTCCTACACTCGGCAATGGTATTACTGAGCCTATCGATTATTTTCAGCGCATTCCCACTTAAAGAAGTAATAGCTATTATTGTGGGAATTAACTGCATTGTTGAAGTAATCGCCGCAGCGGTTATGAGCATTGCTCTAGTTAAGCCTTTGTTGTCGGCGCAACGTCGCCTCATGTCATCTTAATTTATGCAATGTAGCACTGCATCACTAATGTGAGCGGTAGCAAGGAGGAATTTATATGTTAATTACTTCAAATAAGAGTAATAATGTCAGAAAGCTAGTTATGCTTTCACTATTTATAGCTATTATAATTGTATTTAATATGATGGGTATTGCATTTATACGCACGCCTTTAGGATTTTCAGTTACTACCCTACATATTCCTGTAATCCTAGCCGGTATAATACTTGGTCCCTTATATGGTGGAATTGTCGGTAGTGCATTCGGTACAATTTCAATGATTGAAGCTACTCTGAGGGGGACAGCGACCGATTTATTATTCTCACCAGTGGCAAGCGGCAATCCGCTAGGTTCAATATTTATATGTTACATACCACGAATTTTGCTCGGTGTCATAGCAGGAGTCCTCTTTAATGCAATCCTAAAGTTTAGCAGGAAAGACCTTTTATCCGCCGGCATATCGGCAGCTGTGTCGACTGCAATGCATTCTACAACGGTTCTCGTCAGTCTAATGCTAATATTCGATGCATTCCCGCTAAAAAAGGTCTTTGCCGGTATAATAGGGTTGAACAGTATTTTTACTATGACGACGACAACAATTTTAATTACTGCATTGATTAAACCATCATTAATGATGAAATCGCGTATGAATATTTGATAATTAAGGGGTACTCATCTTGAATAAAGTAAGTCACACATTCAATCCCGTATACGATGAAAATTCGCAAGTGCTGATTCTCGGCACGATTCCCTCCCCTAAATCACGGGAGCATGGATTCTATTACGGGCATCCGCAAAATCGCTTTTGGCGCATAATATCCGATGTATTGGGGGAACCCTTACCGAACACTATCGACGAAAAGAAGAGTTTGCTACTAACTCATCACATAGCATTATGGGATGTGTTAGCATCATGCGATATTGCGGGGGCAAAGGACAGCAGCATTAAGAATGCTGTCGCCAATGATTTCGGTGAGATTTTATCAGGCACATGCATTGCTGCCATCTTCACAACGGGAATGAAAGCGACAAAGCTGTATCAGCAGCTATGCTATCCTAAAACGAATGTGCCATCGACTTATTTACCATCATCTAGCCCTGCAAATTGCGGGAATTTTACCTATGAGGAATTGGTGAGCGAATACAGTAAAATTCGCAACTATCTAAAATAGATAAAGCCGGTAGAATTATAATTCTACCGGCTTTTTTGTACTACATTACAATATCTTTGGGATCGTATCTATCATATGCCTTGTCATTTTTCTCAACAGAATAATCCTTATAATAATCTTCTAAAATTCCCTTGAGTTCCTCATCTTTATACACCTCAAGGATCTTTACCCTGTTTTCTGATAGATAATCGCTGCGTTCCTTCATGTCAAGTCTTAGGAATATATAATAATACTCATCACTTTCAAAAAAGGTCGGCTCGCCAATTTTTAAATCGGAATTGAGGAATTCCATAACTTTAGTTGGATATGCTTTTGAGTCCTTTTTAAGAATACTCTCCTTAGCATATATATCTTCCTCTTCTTCCTCTTCCTCGTCGACTTCTTCATCGGTGCTATCGTCAGTTGCATCCGTTGGAGCCGTTTGCGTCGTTGTAGTCGGATTCGCCTTTTCTACTTCTTCTTCACGATGTTCTGCATATTCGTCAATTAACTTATCGAAATCCTCGCCATCTTTTGCTCTGTCAAGGTATTCATCTGCAAGTTCTCTTATATCTTCCCTGTCGGCACTTTTGATAATATTTCCGCTACCGTCCTTTAACGGGATTGCAATGCTCTTAAAGCGCAGAAATTCCTCATCAAGATATGTCATAAGCTCCTTATCGTCGACGGCATTAACGCCGCCCTTGCCATATAATTTATCGAATATTAGCTTATACATATAGTCGGCTTTAGAAATATCGTTATACGATTGCTCGCTTATGCCCACTTCTTCAAAGCCATCGCCATATGTTTCCCAAATAGTTTTGACCTGGTTATTAATTATGCTCTTATCATCGCTCGATAATGTTAGCTCTAACTCATCGAATTTGCGAATTATACCAACATAATTCTTGCAATATTCGGTTGCCTTGTCCTTTATCCATTCCTTTGCCGGCTTGTCCTCTATATCTAGATCCCAAATATCTTCTTTCTCGGCGATCTGCTGGGCATCATTAATAGCATTCTGAAGGTAAAAGATATATATACCTGCTTTAATATTCATGCCGTCGATTACCGCCGCACTGCTAGTATCACTTGTGCAAGCGACAGCTGAAAGCATAATCCCGACAGTAATCACTCCAGCAATTATTTTTCTAAGTAAAGACATAATTCTCCCCCTGTTTATTTTATTGCATTCATAAATTAAAATATGCCAAATATCCATAACAATTATACCGCAACTTAGCCTAAAAGTCCATACATTTTATTAAAATTTATGTGGATATTTAGGTATTCGGTGACTTTAATGTATTATTGCATTGATTTTATAATGAAAAGGGACGAAGATTTACTCCGCCCCTTATCTAATCTATCGTTCTACAATGAACCATAGCCTTGCTCGTGAATTATGATTGCAACCATAATTTCTATTAATATAGGAATTCCTAACTGCCACGGCCCTCATAAACCGTGGAATCCTGCACGGCACAATGCTGTCAATCTCGTTGCGTTCAAGGCACAGTATTTCCGGCTCGTTAATGAAATTCCTGCCATCATAGCTACTTTGAATACAAATTGAAATCGGCAATTGCTCAAGATTCTGCGCATATAATACCACCGATCTAGCATTACACATATTAATAACTGGCGTTGGCACTATCTGCTCACGCAACCACATATCACATATAATTTCTTCAATAGTTGAGTTGCCACATTGGAAAACATTCCTCTGGGTTTGAACTAATCTCCTACTTGTCATATAATCACCATCTTCTAGGATAAATTCTTCTGTTGGGCGGATATTACTCCCCCATTACCATTATATGCGGCAGATTGTAATTGTAGCAATGCAGTGCTTTGCAATGCAATTTTCTGTATGCAACTTTCCGTGCATTGTAAAGAAAATTGCATTGTAACCTAAAATAGTATATAATGAATTCAGCTATATTTGCACTTAACAAAAAAGAGAAATCTGATTTGAAAAGGAAGAATTTTATGAACAACATTGGTTTAATCGATAAATTACATCGTGATAAGCAGCTGGAGGGGAGTGAGTTTCTTCAGCTAATTAGCACGATTAGCGATGATGAAATGCTCTATCTTCATGGGATAGCAAGGACCGTGCGCCGCTCCACCTATGGTGATAGGGTTTTCATGCGTGGTCTTATTGAAATTTCAAGCTATTGCAAGCAAAATTGCCTTTACTGCGGGCTACGTGCCGGTAATAGGAACGCACAGCGTTACCGCTTGACATCGGAGCAAATTCTTGCAATTTGCGATAATGGCTATTCGCTCGGTTTGCGTACTTTCGTGTTACAGGGTGGCGAAGATAGCTATTTTACCGACGATTTAATTGTAGAAATTATCCGTGCAATTAAGGGCAAATTCCCCGATTGCGCAGTTACTCTTTCTATCGGCGAAAAGTCGAAAGAATCATATTTGCGATACTATCGTGCAGGTGGGGATAGGTATCTACTGCGGCACGAAACAGCATCGGATGAGTTATATTCATCATTGCATCCAGGTCTTACATTCGAATCACGGCGGCAATGCCTGATGAATTTGAAAAGTATCGGCTTTCAAACTGGGGCAGGGTTCATGGTCGGACTACCTCGCCAAACTGATGAGGACTTAGTTAAAGATATTCTTTTCTTAAAAGAATTATCACCGCATATGGTCGGCGTCGGTCCATTCGTTCCGCATGGGAGTACGCCGCTTGCAACCTCTAGCGCTGGTTCCGCTAAAAAAGTTGCATTAATGTTGTCAATTCTGCGTCTAATGTTGCCGAATGTCCTGCTCCCTGCTACAACGGCATTAGGAGCAGTCGACAATTCGCATGGGCAAATCCTTGCCCTGAATGCTGGCGCCAATGTTCTAATGCCGAATTTAACACCGAGCGAACAGCGCTCAAAGTATAGGCTATACGATGGCAAAACTTTCGTATCCGATGAAGCATCGGAATGTCTTGGCTTCATGATTGATCGGATTAGAAGCATCGGACTTATCCCCGATATGTCGAGGGGCGATCATCGGAGTGTTGATAGTGCCGACTCTATTTGTTGACAGCACTGGATTAATGCAAAAAAGTGTTGGCGGGCAACTTTTTAACATACTATTTACTCAATTTAAGCATTAAAAATCACCCTATATAGGGTGATTTTTGCTTTATAAAGGACGAATTACTATTCCATCTTCTTTATCAACATATACTCTGCATCGGCTATTCTCCTGCTCAACACTTAGAACAAAACTCGATAGAGTAATTTTCACATTAGGGTAGAGTACTTTCTGACAGGCGACACGTAAATTCTTCTTCGCTCCTATAAATGTATCAATCTCTTTTATTCTGCGCAGAATCGGATTCTTCTCTATCCCTTTGCGAATCTTGAGCTTCTTCGCATTGCCCAGTATAACCTCCCTCTCGGGCGGTAGTGGAGTTGTTTTCTTAATTTCTTCAAGATATTCGATAGCCTGATCATATCTTAAAATCTCGGCATCAATTTGCGCAATTTGCTTCTCTAATTCCATCTTCTCTTCAAATAGAATCGCATGATCGCCGACGGTAATTGATGTGTGCATATATGCCTTTGAGCCGATGTAATTCGCAGTGACGTTGTTCGTCACAACATGAACACCGCCCATTATAACGCCGGGCTGCCCGACGGCGGTTAATTCGCCTAGGCACTTCGTTTCACATAGAATTAGCGAATCCGCCTTAATATCTTTATGGGAGAACATTTTACAATTTTCGGCGAATTTACACGTGATATTATGTTTAGCAGTTAATGTGCTATTAATTGCACCATTCCTCACTGTGATGCTTCCGCCCGCCTCAATCTTCGCTCCATATACCATTCCCTGAACCGTGATATTTTTATCGGAAGTAATCGCGAATCCCTCTAGCACATTGCCCTTTACAACGACATCGCCGATGAAATTAATGTTGCCGGTCGCTAGTCCTACATCTTCCGATATTGTAATCGCAGTTTCAACCGAGAACTTGCCAGCTTGGCAAACAAGGTTACCATCGGCTAGGCTAAGCAACTTGGTTTGATCGGCATTCAGCCCCGTATTCGTACCCCTCGGTATTATGGCAGGCCTCCCCTTTCTAGGTGCTAGGATTTTGCCTTTAATATCTTCGCCAGGCGTGCCATCCGTCGGAAGTATAATATCGCAAATTTCCGTTCCTTTAGTTATATTATGTATTAATCCTAAGTCCTTGAAGTCAACAGTGCCATCATCACGTTGTTTTGGCGCTAGTGTCTTCTCCTCCTCGAAATGTCTTATAATATAGCCATCTTCGCCATCGATTTGGGCGGTTCCGCTCGCAACTTGTATCTGGGTATTATATTCCTTCCCCTCCACTAATCGCCTGATAATATCGTGGTCAATGCCGGAAATTATCTTCTCTTTTTCAAGTGCTTTATTTATATCATCGGCAGTAATATCCTTACCACCATGTTCGGGGGCAAATACATATATATATGCCTCCATATTAGTATTAGATACTTCTATTTCTATCTTCGCATCTACTGGTTCGGGCGGTACAACCCCATCTATTTCTTCATCTATGTTCTTTGTATTCTCATCTTCCTGTGTCTTATTTATATCTACATTATCAAGCAACCGACTTCCCCCCTCATCAATAATTATCTCACTATGATATTGCTAAATTGTCTTAATGCCTTCTACCGCTGATTTAACCCTCACTTCCCCCGTGCCTGCATCGAAATATACGGTGCGCCCGTAATTCTTTCCCGTATCCCTCGCTATAATTGGTATTGCAAGACCACCTAAAATCTCTGTAACTGCTTTTAAGTTCCTCTCACCAATATTGTAAATATCACTACTTGCCGCAAACATCTGCGCTCCACCAGCAATTCTCGCCGTAATTCTGCCCAGTTGCGCGCCGAAAATGCTCATTCTTTTTACCATATCAACAATCGCCGTATCGGCATATTTCATTCTGTTTAAGGTTTCCTCCGATGATGCCTGTGAAGATGGCAACATTATATGCGCAAGACCTGCCACCTTTACCACCTTATCATATAGGCATATGCCAACGCACGACCCTAGCGCATATGTCACCAATATATCGGGCGACCTCACTATGCTAAGATCGGATATTCCAACAGTCACTGTCTTACTCATATATCCACTCCTAAACTACTCAGAAGTGAAGTCAAGGAATTTATCTCCGGTATTAAAATCATGTTGCTTTTTATCGATTGATTATCAAGTATGAAAGTACCGTCAATGAACAGCACTTGATCGCTCACAGCTCCGAATTCAATGGCTGGTACACTCATTATGGCGCCGAGCATATCGACGGTCAAAGACGGCACCGATATATTTATCATTCTGCCGCTGATTTGCGATAGTGCATTCACATATGACGCCGCCATAATATTGCCAATCTCCCTTATTGCGGATGCCTCATTCTCCCCTAATGCCATCATATCAATATCTTCCTGCCCGAAAAATGTTTTTAACACGGCATTTGCAAATGGCTTTTGCAATATGAACATAATCATGCCTTCAATATCGCCCGTTATTCTAACTAACATGCCAACAACGATATTTTCCGGCCCACCGAGGAAGTCAATCGCCTTAGTATAATCAAGCACACTAACGGCTGGAACGGTCATTTCAACTTCTTTGCCAAGCATAGCTGAAATGGCGGTTGCGGCATTGCCTGAACCAATGTTGCCAAGTTCTTTTAGCACATCAATGTGCATTGGATTCAGTTCATCATAATTCTTTATTGACATAGTTACCACGCTTTCTAGAAAAATTGTTAGAAGGACTACGGCTAAAATGCGGTTTTATCTGAGGGAATTCGCTATTCTCTCCAGTTCGTCTGCCGTTTGCACGATCCGTGCATTGAGTTGATATGCTCTTTGCGTTTCGATTGTTTTTATCATTTCATTAGCAAGATCAACGTTCGAACGTTCAAGCGCTCCCGCCAATTTATCAAGATTCGGATTCGCTACTGGTTGCCCTGAGCTATCCGTCGGCATATATAAATTATCGCCCACCGCCTCAATACCGTATGGATTATCGAATGTATATACACCGATTGCATTAACAATTTCACTATAATCAATCTCGCCAGAAGCATTATCGATAGCTATCGGCAACGAATTATTATCAAGAACACGGTCGCCATTTTTATTAACAAGATACCACGTGCCGCCCATTTCGCTAATGCTGAATGAGCCATCTTTTGTATAGGCGACGGTGCCGCCACCATCCATAACAGCGAAAAAACCCTCACTCGGTATGGCAAAATCAAGCAGCTGATCAGTCATTTCAAGCTGGCCGATGCTGAACATTAGATCGGTTTTTGCTATATATGCGCCGTGCCCCTCTTGCAATTGTGGCAATCCGTTTTTCGGATTAGTATAGATTAAATCGGCAAAGGAAGAACGCATTGCTTTATATCCTGGAGTGTTGACATTAGCAATGTTGTTCGCTGTTACATTAAGGCTCCTTTGCGTCTGGATTAGTCCTGTCGATGCTGAGTAGAATGCTACATTCATTTTTGTTTACCCCCTATATCTTGCCAAGTTCGGTTGCGCTGCTATTTACGGAATCTATCATTTTAATTGCCGCACTGCATGCCTCATACGATCGCTGTATTTCCATAGCTTTTGTCATTTCATAGGCAGCGTCAACATTCGATTGTTCGAATGCCCCTTGAACAATGCTAATGCTTTCACCCTCTGGAAGAATATTGACACCATTGCCAGCATATAGATTTTCGCCCACTTTTTCAACTTCGTTATCGTCCATTATATATGTAAGTAATAATGTATCTACATAACCATTCTCATTAAAAATAGTTCCATCTTCATATACGACAAAATCGCTATCGCCAAGATGAATTTCACCATTCTCGCCTAGCACACGCCCCATTCCGCCAAGTGCTAGGTATCCATCGCCGTCCAGCCCGAATTGCCCGTTGCGTGTTAGCAATGTTTCCCCACCGGTAGAAATATTGAACCATGCTGGTCCTTGAATTGCTAAATCGAATGGGCTTGCCGTGAATTCAAATGAACTTTGCTCCGCGGCGGTGGTAGTTTCGCTTGAATATAGCTGCGAAAATGTGCCCGATGCCGCCCTTCTCTCCTGCACTAGAATGAGTTGCTCATTGAATGTTGAGCGCTGGACCTGATCCCTCTTATATCCTGCCGTATTAGCATTGCTAATATTATTTGCAACAGCATTGAGTGAACGCTGATTTGTAACCATTCCCGATGCCGCTATGTAGAATCCTCTTAACATTATTCTTCCTCCCTATCTAATCAAGCACATATTCCTTTAGCTTATCTCTTAAATTTAACATTGCCTTTGAATGAATTTGGCTAACTCTAGAATCGCTGACTTCAAGCACTTTCGCTATATCTGTAAATTTCAATTTCTCATAGTAGTATAGGCTGATTACGATTCTTTCCTGCTTACCTAATTCGTCAATCGCCTGAGCTATAACTTTCTCTAATTCCTGCCCGTATAGCCCCTTTTCCGTTGATGAAATTCCACTAATGGAATTGCCGTCATCAATTTCAAAGTTGTTTTCATATATAAGCTGTTCAAATGAGAAGGTGACCATGCCTGCTACGTCCGCCATGCCTTTATAGAACTTTTCTTTATCAAGACCTAGCTTATCGGCAAGTTCTTTATCCGTCGGCGCACGGTCCAAAGATGCGGATAGTTCGCTATATGCTCGTTCTAAATCCCGACTAAATCGCCTAACATTCCTCGGTACCCAGTCCTGCTTTCTGACAAAATCAATGATAGCACCCCTGACTTTAATTGACGCATAAGTTTCAAACTTGACTTTCTTCTCTGGATCAAAATTATCAAGTGCCGCCATTAGTGCGATAATTCCTTCATTGATTATATCATCAACATCGGCATATTTTATGTATGTGCCCCTCATCGATATTGCAATATACTTAACTATATTCTGATATTTTAAAATGATCTCATTGCGGAGGGATATGTCGCCCGTTTCAAGATATCTCATAATCAATTCATCTTCACTAATTATATTAGACATTCCTTCTCCCCCCATCTAGAATCCTCATTCCGTCATGCTTCTGTGCTTTATATCACGATATTCCCCGTTGCCTGAATTTGCACTGTATTGTCAATCTCACTGAATGACAGCACCGTAACATTTGGTACGAATTGGTCTATTAACTTCTTGAAGTAAATTCGCACTATTGGTGATGTCAATACAATAGGTGTTTGAATTACGTCCTTTACCTTCTCCATTTCTTCTGTGAGTGATGTGACAATTTTCTGCACTGTTTCGGGATCCATCGCTAAATATGAGCCTTGATCCGATTTCTTAACCGCACTCACGATTAGATTCTCAACATCGGCATCAAGTGTGATAACTCTTAGCTGTCCTGCATCTGAAAATCGCCTTGTGATAGTGCGTTTTAGTGATTGCCGCACATATTCGGTAACAATATCAATGTCTTTGAGCTGCCCCGCATGATCTCCCAATGTTTCAAGGATTGATTCCATATCACGAATGGGGATTCCCTCACGCAGTAACATTCCAAGCACCTTTTGCAAATATCCGATTGAAACAACACTCGGTACAGTATCTTCTATAATAACTGGATTGTTCTCTTTTATCTTCTCGATAACATTTTTAACTTCCTGCCTGCTAAGCAATTCATGCGCATGTGATTTAATTACTTCTGACAGGTGAGTTATCATAACTGAAGTTGCATCAATTAAAGTATATCCAGCTACCTCAGCATAAACCTTTTTATCCTCACTAATCCACTTCGCCGGTATGCCGAATGCTGGCTCGATTGTATCTATTCCATCAATTTCTTGCTCAACATTCCCCGAATCTAGGGCTAGATAGTGATCTACAAGGATCTCCGCTCTTGCTACTTCCTCGCCTTTTATTTTAATAACATATTGATTCGGATTAATTTGCGAATTATCACGCATTCTCACCGACGGTATTACCATACCCATATCAAGTGCGAATTGCTTCCTAAATAAGATAACTCTATCAATGAAGTCGCCGCCGCTACTCTCATCAACTAAATGGAGCAGGCTATAACCGAATTCCATTTCTATTTGCTCAACTGGCAAAAGTTTATATACATTGTCGATGTTTTTGTAATACTCCATTTCGGAAGTTGGCTCCTCAACATCGGTATCGGATGGAATCCCCCCGACGAATGCCTCCCTAACTTGGATCGTATGTAGCTTATATCCTAAGAACACCAATGTTGCCCCGATAACAATCAGCTGTATTTTAGGGAATCCGGGAATGAGCATTAGTGCTATTACAGCACCGCCCGATATCATTAATACCTTTGGTTGTGATAGGAATTGCCGTGATAAATCTTGATTCAAGCTACCGGTAGAAGCCGCACGTGTGACAACCATACCCATGGCAACCGATATAAATAATGCTGGCAATTGTGATACAAGACCATCGCCCACTGTCGCAAGTGAATAGGTTGACATTACACTCTGTAAGTCGCCGCCCTCCGTCATGCCGATAATTGCACCGCCGATTAGGTTTATGAATGCAATTATTATAGATATAATTGCATCGCCTTTAACGAATTTACTAGCACCATCCATAGCACCATAGAAGTCAGCTTCACGGCGGACATTCTCACGGCGAATTTTTGCTTCATCCTCTGTAATAAGCCCTGCATTGAGATCAGCATCAATTGCCATTTGCTTGCCCGGCATAGCATCAAGTGTGAATCGTGCTGCAACTTCCGCCACTCTTTCAGCACCTTTAGTAATTACAATGAACTGGACAATTACTATAATTATAAAGATTATGAATCCAACTACGGGCTTGCCCCCGACGACGAATTCACCGAATGTTTTAATTATCTTCCCTGCGTCACCGCTATTCCCAAGAATCAACCTTGTTGATGATACATTGAGCGATAATCGGAACAATGTTGTAATAAGCAGAATTGACGGGAATACTGAAAACTCTAGTGCTTCTTTAATATACATTGTAGTCAGTAAAATTATCATCGATAATGTAATATTTAGTACAAGCATTATATCAAGTAGGAATGTTGGCAGCGGTATTATAATTAGCAGTATTATAAATAATACTGCAACCGCCACTGAATTGCTAAGGAATTTCTTCATAGTGCCCATACCTTTCCGATTCTACTTCTCTTTATAAAATCTAATATATCAACAATGAGACTATCTCATTGAATTGCCTTCATTAAAGCTCTTTTTTTCTTTTTTCATAAACTACCGCCAACACTTCTGCAATGGCATGGTAGAATTCGTGCGGCAATTCCCATCCAACTTCCGCCGCTTCATACAGCCCCCTAGCGAGGGGCTTGTTCTCCGTAATTTCGACGCCTGCCTCCTCGGCAATTTGTATAATCTTCAACGCTATGTAATCGGCGCCCTTTGCGACAATGATGGGAGCATTGTCAACATCTATATCGTACTTGATAGCAACAGCATAGTGCGTCGGGTTCCTGATAATTACATCAGCCTTTGGGACATCCTGCATCATGCGTGTCTGGGAAATTTCCTGCTGCTTTTGCCGTATTCTCTGCTTTATCTGTGGGTCGCCCTCAATCTGCTTGAATTCATCTTTTACTTCTTGCTTTGACATTTTCAAGTCTTTTTCATGTTGATACCATTGGTATAGATAGTCTATTATCCCTAGAATTATATATAATGCGCCGATTGTCGTGACGATACTCAGTGCCGCATCAGCAATATAGAGTACACCTTGCATCGGTGTCATGTACATCAGTCGGGGCAATTTCGGTATTTGCTTTAGTATTGCATCATACATTAGATACCCTATAATCGCTATCTTGAGCAGTGATTTCACTATCTCAACTGCCGATCTCAGTGATAGCATTTTCTTAAATCCATTAATAGGATTTAACTTCGACATTTTAAACTTCGTTGCTTTCATCGTGAATAGGAATTTCGTTTGCATTAAGCTAAATAAAGTTGATACTGCCGCCGATATAAGTAGAATTGGCGCCGCTATCATAGCAGTCATAATTATCGATTCGAATGTAATGCGGGTGATTGCCGCCTTATCGATAATTTCATACTCATCGATTCTCGTTATCCCGTCGCCGATGACTTTCATCAAATTACCTAGCATAAATGATCCAAGCACCTTTAATGAATAGAATACTATCAGTAAAAAGAATGCCGTTACAATTTCCTTACTTTGTAGGACATTGCCCTCTTCTCTAGCTTTTTCACGCTTTTTCGGCGTGGCACGTTCGGTTTTTTCCTCACCTGCCATTTTTATCGGTACCCCTTTACTAGTCGGCTAGTGGAATTATGCTCCCATTAGCCCCATTACACTATATAAATTTTCAAACATAATCCCCATGTAACTATCAATATATTCTGCCATCGGCCCTGCAATGGCTATCAACACTATCAGACCTAGGGCAACTTTAAGTGGTATATTGATAACGAAAACGTGGATGCTCGGTACTGCCTTCATCAAAATGCCAATGCAAATTTCCAGTAACATTTCTGCCGCAATAATCGGCAATGCGAATTTAACGGCGAAAATTAATATTGTTGAAAAGTAGCTCGCTATTATATAACCTACTTTTAGGTTTAATTCTGTTGTCCCTATGGGAATCGTTTCATACGATAGGCTAAATAACTTTATATATGAAAGATGGCTATTAGTAACGAAGAAATAAAGTGTGAAAATCATCGTATACATTGATGCGAATATCGCAACATTGGCGCCCGTAGTCGGATCCATGACTTTCGCCATGCCAAGCCCAATTTGTGTGTCGATAATTTCCCCTGCATATAATATCATCGACATAAATAAATTTACTAAAAATCCGAATACAAGCCCGATTAAGCCCTCTCTAATTATCGCAAATACAAATGCGAATGTGTTATCGAATGTGATAACATCGGCGGATAAAGTCGGCACGATAATCATTGATAGTATGAGTGATAATCCTACCTTAACCATTGTGGGAATGTTATTCCTAGAAAAGATCGGATTAAATGAGAATATGCCCGTTATCCTTGCAAATACAAGGGCGAATACTATTACATTATTATATAAAATATCCCAGAACAACGGCTCCCCCCATTTCTATAAGGAATATTATAGACCACCTATAATATCGAAAATCCTAAACATAAAATCCTCAATGCTGTTTATCATCCACGGACCAAGTAGTAAAAGCGTTATCGCAACTGCGACTGCCTTAGGTACGAAAGTCAGCGTCTGCTCATGTACTTGCGTTGCCGCTTGCAATATTGCTACAACTAATCCTACTAACATCCCAACTACAAGAAGTGGTCCTGCAAGTTTGAATGCTAGGATTAGGGCTTCTTTAAATATTTCAAGCACCATATCCTGTGTCATTGGACCCCTCCTAAACTTCTATCATTAATCTGCTAATTGAATCCGTTCACAAGTGATCCTATCAGCAATTGCCAACCGTCGACTAATACAAATAGCATTATCTTAAATGGTAGTGATATCATCGCTGGCGGGAGCATCATCATACCCATTGACATTAATGTGCTTGCAACAACAATATCAATTATCAGGAATGGAACGAATAGCATAAAGCCAATTGTGAATGCTCGTTTTATCTCACTTGTTATGAATGCCGGTATCACTATATCCAGCCCTAATTCGTCCATGTAATCGGCATTTTCGTCTATTTCCTGCTCCGATAATTCTAGGAAGAATCGCATATCTTTGTTCGATGTTTGCTTTAACATAAATCGCTTTAGCGGAACGCTTGCCTCGCTTACCGCCTCCATCGTTGTCATTTCCCCCTCAGAATACGGGGTATATGCGACATCTTTAATCTCGGTTATTACTGGCGACATTATAAATATTGTTAGGAATAGGGCAAGTCCAACTAGCACCTGATTCGGCGGTGTTGACTGGGTACTCATTGCGTTCCTTAAAAAGGAAAATACAATTATAATTCTAGTAAAACTCGTCATCATTATTAGAATTGATGGTGCAAGTGATAGAATTGTAACTATCAAAACAACTTCAAGCGGCTTAGATGCGTCAACTCCGATTAATTCATTTAGGACACTGCTGTCATCAAGCGGGCTTTCCCCCGCCGTGGTAGTAGTGCCCGTCTCATTTTCCGTCGCCATTGCAGCAGATGCGGTAGTTGTTATTGTAGCAATGCAAAATATCAATGCCGCAACTGTAAGTAGCGATATGGTGAATAGCCGTACATTCTTCTTTAGTGATGACTTCGCTATATTTTCATTCATCTTCATCAACACTCCCCGAACTGGCGAATTTATTCATCCTAAACTTCTGCGTGAGAATGTTCAGGAATTGATTATTGCCGTTCCCCTTATTCGGAAATTGGAGTCTCGCAATTTCCTCTTCACTTAACTCGCACAATGTATTAATACCACTAGGGGCGACACCGACCACTATGTACTTGCCACATATTTCGACTAGTAGCAGCATTTTGTCGGTTGAAAGATTCGCCCGCTCAACAATTCGCAAATTCTGAGCTGATGAAATTGAAGTTTTTCTATTGAGCCACTTGCTAGCATAAAGTAATGCTAGTATTAGTGCTAGAATACCCGCAAGAGAGAAAATTACCGTAAAAACTTCGCCCATTGAAATCTCCTATCCAGATGTGTTAATCACCTAGTATCTTTGTTACCGTTTGAATAATTCTATCCGGCTTAAATGGCTTTACAATAAAGTCAAGTGCGCCGTGTTTAATTGCTTCTACAACCATTGATTCCTGCCCCATTGCACTGCACATAATTATCTTAGCATCGGGGTTGATTGCCTTAATATCTTTCAATGCTTCAATACCGCCTTTATTCGGCATTGTAATATCCATGATTGTTAAATCGGGTTTTTCCTCCTCATATACTTTGCAAGCAATTTCGCCATCTTCGGCTTCAAGTATATTCGTATAACCATTTTCTTTCAGTGTGTTCTTAATTAACATTCTCATGAATGCCGCATCGTCAACAAGTAAAATCTTACTATCCATAATATTACTCCCTACTTCCTAATGTATCTAAAAAATTAGACTTAATTATATCAGTTATTCTAACTGCAAAGTTATCGTCAATAACGACAACATCGCCTCGCGCAATAAGATGTCCATTTACAATAATGTCGACTGGTGCGCCCGCCTGTCTTTCTAGTTCGATGATTGTACCCTGTGAAAATTCTAATATATCTTTTACCTTTTTCTTAGTCGAACCAATCTCGACTGTGACGTCTAGAGGTACATTCATCAATAATTTTAGATTGTCCTGTTGTCCTACACTCAATGTACTCGTGTCCGATTCGTCAAAGTTCTGGAATTGCGCCATCTTCACATCGACGCTCTGCGAATTGCCATAGCCCATATTTGCGCCGTACATTCCCTGTCCTTGGAATTGCGGTTGCGGCATCGGCTGCGGTTGCGGTTGTGGCTGCGGTTGTGGCTGCGGTTGTGGCTGTGGCTGCGGTGTCGGTTGCGGCTGTGGCTGTGGCTGCGGCATCGGTTGTGGCTGTGGCTGCGGTGTCGGTTG
>CALLQQ010000045.1 GCA_938014915.1 uncultured Clostridia bacterium | reverse complement strand
TCCTTTCCCCGATGAGTGGTTAGATTCCCAGCTAAAGAAATTTAGTGATGCAGCAAATTCAAATCTAAGCGAATGGAGCGATATAATCTATGATGAGGCGGAATATCTTCTATCGACGGCGCACGATGCCTCTATCGAGATGTTGCATATTGCAAAATTAATGCAAGCGATGAAATCACCTCGGGATTTTGCTCCTCCTACATTTAATATAAGGCATTCTCCAATATCGAGGCACGAAATATTAGCATTGATCGAAGAGCTAATTAAGAAAGATGTCGATATTGAGAAAACTCTCACAATGATAGAAGATGATATCACAGTTATTGAGGGGCTAATTGCCTTTGTGGAAAAAAAGGACTGGGAAGGTGCATTCAAATACACATATAAATTCGAAACGTTCAGAAAAAAAGAGTTAGAAGGACTGGGCGAAGCTTTACACGCAATGCGAGAAGAAGTGAAAAAGAATACCAAAGCAGCTGAAAAGCTATTTCTATGCTCGAAAGAAGAAGTTAAATCCGATATGGGCAAGCTATATCCGATTCTAAAACAGCTTGTGAATTTAACGATGTCGTTTTCGGACAAATTAACGGAAATTAAAGCTGAAAAAGGTGTCGTCGACTTTTCCGATTTCATGCATTTTGCAGTGAAATTGTTAACGTGTGAGGAAGATGGGAAAAGAACGAAAAGCGCACTTGCTAAAGAACTATCCGACTATTATGAATACATAATAATTGACGAATTCCAAGATGTCAACGATATTCAAGATGAGATATTCCGCCTGCTATCACGGGACGAGAAGAATATTTTCATCGTCGGTGATGTTAAGCAAAGCGTATATAGATTTAATCAAGCGAATCCCGATATATTAATTAAAAAGAAAAATAGGGCAATAGATTATCCTAGCTATGATAAAGACACTGACTGGGTGAAAATTTTCCTATCCAATAACTTTAGAAGTAGAGTTGAAGTCACCGATACAGTAAATTACTTCTTCAAAAAGTTAATGAGCAAGCAAGCGGGCGAGATTGATTATGATGAAAATGAACATCTAATTCCATCGGCACAGTTCCAAGATGCCGACGATAGGAATACTGAAATTAGCATTATCAAAACTGGAGATAAAGTTGTTGATGTCGATGAGGCGGGGGAGCCAATCAATGAAATCACAGATCTGGAGATAGAGGCAAAACACGTTGCCGAACGCATCAGGCAGATGGTCGATAGCGGATACGAGATTGAGGATAGGGGGGTAATGCGTCCATGCCGTTATAGCGATATTAGCATATTAATGCGATCGCCCAATAGCCGTGCCCCCGTTTTTATTGAAGCTTTATTAGAAAGAGGCATACCTGCTGCCACCCCGTTACAAAAGGGTTACTTTGATTCAAGGGAGATAATGGTTGTGCTAAACCTGCTCAAAATTGTGGATAATCCGCTCAGAGATATTGAGATGGTTAGTGTAATGATGTCGCCAATGTTCATGTTCACAGCGGAGGAAATGGCGGAGATTCGGCTAAAATCAAGCAATGCGCGAATGTATTTTTCTGTACAAAAAGCATCTGAAGAGGGGAATACCAAATGCGGTGAATTCTTACAAATTTTGAGTGAGTTGCGTGAGTATTCCGCTAGCCATTCTATCGAGAGATTTATTCGCAAGATTTACGATACAACCGATTTTCTAGCTTTAATAGGCGTTCATGATGGTGGTGAGCAAAAGCAAGCAAATTTGCGCCTGCTTGTAGAATATGCAAATAAATATGAGAGTAATGGCGCTGGTGGATTGTCGGGCTTCATAAGATATGTTGATGATGTAATCGAGCAGAAATCCGACTTTGAGCAGGCAAATGTTATTTCACCGAACGATAATGCGGTGAGCATACTGTCCATACACAAATCAAAGGGTCTAGAATATCCAATATGTATTGTATCGTGTTGCGGTGTGAAATTTAACTTACAAGATACATACGACCAATTGCTACTACATATTAACCATGGATTCGGAGTAAAAATCCGTGAACATAAGCTACTAAAACTTTATCCGACATTACAATATAATGCGAATTCACATATCATGAAAACGGAACAAATCAGTGAAGAAATGCGTCTTTTATATGTTGCCCTGACACGGGCGAAGGAGAAATTGATTATAACTTTCACCGAAAAGAATTTAAAGATGAAACTCCTTGCTCTTAAACGGAAAGTAGATTATTTTGGAGCAATTCCCCCAAAAGCTATTCTAAGCTGCAGATCTTTTTCAGACTGGATATTATTATGTATGTTAGGGCACAAGAATGGAATCGAGCTAAGAAAAATAGCTGCACATCATGATGCTATTATTTACCGTGATGGAGCAGATATAAACCTCACTATCATAGATGCAGATACGGTTTTAAGCGATGAATTGAGCGAACCGGAGTTTGCACATTCTGCCGATGATGGAATCGTTAGAAGAATAGCATCAAATATTGAATATAGCTATCCTAATTCTGTATTATGTGGGCTACCCTCTAAATTGACCGTAACGGAAATCGTGAGGGAAGAAACTAATTCTGATGTGCTACTATCAAGACCCACTTTCATGGCTAGTCAAGGAATGACCGGCGCCCAAAGGGGGGAGGCACTGCATAAATTTATGCAATTTGCTAACTACGACAAGGCGAGCATATCCGCACTGGATGAAATCGCAAGGCTATCAAATGAAAGATTCATAAGCAGGGAAGAAGCAAATGTTATCGACAGCGCTAAGGTTGAGGCATTCTTTGATAGTGAATTAGCAAAGAGGATTTTAAGCAGTGAAAATGTCCTCAGAGAATATAAATTCATGTCTAGGATTCGTGCTGCTGAATATGCCAAGGATATAGATGAAGAATTTGCAGATACAGAGATAACGATACAGGGAATTGCCGATTGCATATTTGAGGAAGAAGGCGAACTTATCCTGCTTGACTATAAGACCGATTATGTTAAGACAGAGGACGAATTAGTTAAGAAGTACGGCAGACAACTAGAATTATATAGCAAAGCGATCGGCGATATCCTAGAGATGAATGTTAAAGAGAGTATCATATATTCTTTTTCACTTGGCAGAGAAATTATTTTAAATAACAGTTGACAATCATAGTGAAATGCTGTATACTAAGATAGTAATTGAAGCAGAACTATTCCGTTCTCACCTGTACAAGGCATTTGTATTGGGTAAATACTTGTAAATTCATAAGTTGGATTCTTATGTTTGCTTGTAGATACTTAAGCGTGAGTGGAATTGCTCACGCTTTTTTGTACATTATACGCTTTTAAGTAGAAATTTATGGAGGTGCTCGATTATCAGCAACAAGGATCTGAGAATCAACGACCAAATACGTGACAAGGAAGTTCGCGTAATCGGTGACGATGGGACGCAATTAGGAATACTACCATTGAGTAAGGCTCTTGACATTGCCGCAGAGAGGAATCTGGATTTAGTTAAGGTTGCTCCACAGGCTAAGCCACCCGTATGCCGCATTATGGATTACGGGAAGTATCGATTCGAACAGGCAAAACGCGAGAAAGAAGCTAGGAAAAATCAAAAAACTATCGAGGTTAAGGAGGTTAGAATGTCCCTTAACATTGATACACATGATTTTAACACCAAGCTTGGTCATGCAATAAAGTTCTTGAAATCGGGCGATAAGGTCAAGGTATCAGTTCGTTTTCGTCGTGCACGAGAAATGTCTCATGCAAATCTAGCTTACGATTTACTAAATCGTTTCAAAGATGGATGTGAGGAACATGGTCAAATTGACAAGCCACCTAAACTTGAAGGGCGTAATGTGACAATGTTTATATCACCTAAGGTGTCGAAGTAAAAAAGGAGGAATATACTATGTCCAAACTAAAGACTCATTCCGGTGCTAAAAAGCGTTTTAAATTCTCCAAGAATGGGAAAATCAAACGTGCTAGCGCTTATAGAAGTCACATTCTTACTAAGAAAACAACTAAGCGCAAAAGGAAACTTCGTAAGGGAGCTTATGTAGATAAGACGAATGCTAAAGCAATCGAGCAACTACTCCCATACAAATAACTTGCTAATATCACTATATAAAATACAAGGAGGGAGTAAATCATGGCTCGTGTAAAAGGTGCGGTGACTACTCGCAGAAGAAGAAATAAAGTTTTAAAACTATCAAAAGGCTATTGGGGCGGTAAAAGCAAGCTCTTTAGAACTTCTAAACAGGCAGTGATGAAATCCGGTCAATATGCATATATCGGCCGTAAACAAAAGAAGCGTAATTTCAGGAGAATTTGGATTACAAGAATTTCAGCAGCTTGCAAGCTCAATGGGATGAACTATTCAACCTTTATGAATGGTCTTAAGAAAGCCGATATCACACTAAATCGTAAGATGCTTTCCGAAATTGCTATCAATGACCCAGCTGGCTTCACAGCTCTTGTTGAACAAGCAAAGAAGGCGCTTATTTAAATGCAATAAACACGCCCATCTATAATAAGGGCGTGTTTTGTTGTAGTTGCATTAAATCCTAAAAAGGTGGGTGCATATGACTATAAAATCTAAAGACAACGCCAATATAAAACTGTATAGGGAATTGTTGAGGAGTAAAAAGAGCCGTCAGGAAAAAGGACTTTTTGCTATTGAGGGTGTAAATCTTTGCATGGAAGCAATTAAAGAAAATATCGATATCCAATGCGTGCTATTAACGCAAGACGCTGGAGAAAGATATACGCAGGAAGCATTCGCACTTGCGTCTAATGCGGACAGGATATATACAATAACCGATGCTTTATCTAATTATTTAAGCGAAACTAAGACGCCACAAGGTGTGTTTGCCATTTGCAAAATACTTGACAAAAGTTCAATTGTTGATAAAATAGATATTGGTAGACGGCATATATTGCTACAAAATATGCAAGATCCAGGTAACCTGGGCACAATAATACGCACTGCCGATGCTTTGGGGCTTGATGGTGTAATTCTAACCGACGATTGTGTAGACATTTATAACCCTAAAGTTATTCGTGCTACAAGTGGTTCTATTTTTCGTTTGCCAATATATTATGAAGATAGTGTTGTGAATGTAGCAAAAATTCTTCATAATAAGCAAATCAAATTATATGGAGCAGTGGTCGGTATCCCTAAGGCTAGGGAGTTGGGAGAATTTAAGTTTGAGGATTCCCTTGTAATCGCCATAGGCAATGAAGGGAACGGATTGACGAGTGAGGCTATATCTGCATGCGATGATTTGCTTACCGTTAAAATGAAAGGTAATGCTGAATCCCTCAATGCCGCAATGGCAGCAGGTATAATAATGTGGGAAATGCAAAAGTGAAGATTTTTTCTTCCGAGGAGTGACGTAGATGAGTGACATGAAGTATTGGATATGGCTCCTACAAGTTATGGGTAGCCATAATATTAAATCTGGACAGCTAATTGAGAAATATGGCAGCGTAGAAGATGCTTACCTAGCTATCAAAGATGGCAAGGAAAAGTCATTATCTAAATCTGAAAATAAAAATGCTAAGAAGATTCGCATTGAGCAATCGGAGAAAATAATTGAACAATGCGAGCGGACTGGCGTAGATATAATCACGATTGAAGATGAAAAATACCCTAATCGCCTAAAGGGAATATACAATCCTCCGATTATACTATTTTGCATGGGTGATATTAGTTTTATCGATAATGAGGTTGCTATAACCGTTGTCGGCACTAGGAAGCCCTCTCATTATAGCCTGCAAGTTGCACGTGAGATATGCGGGAACCTAGCTAATATAGGCGCAGTACTAGTGAGCGGATTTGCACTTGGTATAGATTCTGTTGCCCATGGTGAAGCCCTTTCACACAGGGAAAAAACTGTTGCCGTGCTAGGGTGCGGAATTGATTATGACTACCCTACATCAAATACGAAATTAAAGAGAATTATAGCGAAGAACGGCGCCGTCATATCGGAATTCCTACCTGGAACGCCACCGCTCGGCCCGAATTTCCCTCAAAGGAATCGCATTCTATCGGGGCTAAGCCTTGGCACACTTGTAATAGAGGCGCATAAGCGCAGTGGCGCGTTAATTACTGCTGAATTAAGCATTCAACAGGGGAGGGATTTATTCTGTATACCCCCTGCCGATTTATTTGATAGCAGATATAGTGGTGTAATTCGCTTCTTACGTGATGGCGCAATACCCGTATTTAGCCATCTTGATATTCTTTACGAATATTATGAGAATTTCTCTCATAAGCTAACGGCAAGCAATCCTTACGGCGATTATTCAATCACACCTCAAGAATCGTCGGTATTCAACGTTAATGAAAAATCATCTAGCAAAAAACAATCAAAAAAGAAGACTAGGCGAGCAAAAAAGGAAATCCCATATAAAGACCTCGATGAAGATCAGACTAAAATTGTCAAACTTTTAAGTGATAGGAGTTATCTAGCTGATGAACTATCAGTATTGCTAGAGATGCCAATTGATATGGTACTTACGGCAATGACAGAGCTTGAAATTATGGGCATAGTCAATGCTGAATCAGGGCAAAGATATTCAATATAGATAAAATAAATACAGAACAAGGAAGGCGGATTTAAGACGATATGTCGAAACTGGTAATTGTAGAGTCACCTGCAAAGGCTAAAACAATAAAGAAGTATCTGGGTAGCGATTATGAAGTAGTTGCGTCAATGGGTCATATTCGAGATTTACCAAAATCTAAGCTTGGGGTAGATGTCGAAAATGACTTCGAACCGCAATATGTTAACATTAGGGACAAGTCCGATCTAATTAAATCTTTAATTAAGAAAGCTCAGAAAAGCGATCAAGTTTTTCTCGCAACTGACCCGGACAGAGAGGGTGAGGCCATTTCATGGCATCTTGCCCATATACTTGATTTAGATTTAGATGAGGCGAATCGTGTAACTTTTAATGAAATTACTAAAAGCGGTATCGAGGCAGGAATGAATAATCCTAGAAAAGTCGACATGGATTTAGTCAATGCTCAGCAAGCAAGACGAATTCTTGATAGGTTAGTTGGCTATAAACTAAGTCCATTCCTATGGAAGAAAGTTAGAAAAGGACTTTCTGCCGGCAGGGTTCAATCCATCGCAGTTAGGCTAATAGTCGATAGAGAGGAAGAAATTCGTGCTTTCGTTTCTAAAGAGTATTGGTCTATTAGTGCTGAACTTTTAGCTAAATCTAGCAAAAAGGCATTTGAAGCTAAACTCCATTCAGTTAACTCAGAAAAAATTGAGCTCAACAACAAAGAGGAAACCGACAAGATATTAGCTGAGATAGATAATAATGACTTCATTGTAGCTGGCATCAAGAAAAGTGTCCGTAGGAAGTCGCCCGCAGCGCCTTTTATAACATCTACCCTACAACAGGAGGCATCAAGGCGGCTAGGATTCCAATCAAGACGCACTATGAAAGCAGCACAAGAATTATATGAAGGAATCGAGATTGAATCGATGGGCGCAGTAGGTTTAATAACATATATGCGTACAGATTCGCTACGAATATCGGACGAAGCTAGGGATTCAGCATATGAATATATAGGGAAAAAGTACGGCGAGAAATACATTCCCAAAAAGCCCAATACTTACCGCACAAAGAGGAATACACAGGATGCTCATGAGGCAATCCGACCAACTGTAATTGACTTAACACCTGATCAAATTAAAAATAGCCTATCTTCAGACCAGTATAAGTTGTATAAGCTAATTTGGGAGAGATTTATGGCGAGCCAAATGTCGAAGGCTCTATTAAACACAGTTTCCGTCGATATAAATGTGGGAGATTGCGGATTTAAGGCATCGGGGCACTCTGTTAAGTTCGATGGCTTTACAGTGCTTTACGAGGAAGCAAAGGACGATCCCGATGAAGATAATAACATTCTACCAGATTTGGAAGTAGGACAAGTCTTAAAAGTGAAATCCGTTAACGGGAATCAACACTTCACCCAGCCACCAGCAAGATATAGTGAAGCTACATTGATAAAAGCCCTTGAGGAAAATGGGATTGGACGACCGAGCACCTATGCGCCAACAATTACGACGATAATTTCACGTAACTATGTTGAACGTGATGCTAAAAGGCTGATGCCAACAGTTTTGGGCGAAGTTACAACGCAACTAATGAAAGATCATTTTAAGCAGATAGTTAATGTTGCGTTCACCGCTAAACTTGAAGATAGTCTTGACGCCGTTGGCGAGGGCAAAACCGAATGGGTCGACACTTTGCATAGTTTTTATGATGATTTTGATAAAACCCTCACAAAAGCTGAAGAAGCAATGGAGGGCAAACGTGTAAAAATACCGGATGAAGAAACAGACATTGTATGCGAATTATGCGGTAGAAACATGGTAATTAAGCTAGGCCGATATGGACGATTCCTTGCTTGCCCAGGATTCCCTGAATGTAAGAATACCAAAAAAATTGTAACAGAAGCAGAGGGCAATTGCCCCTTATGCGGAAGTAAAATTCACGAGAAAAAATCTAAAAGAGGCAGGAAGTTTTTCGGATGTGGTAGTTATCCAGATTGCGAATTTATGACTTGGGATACACCGATAGACGAAAAATGTCCGCAATGTGACAGCACCTTGTTCAAAAAAGGTGGAAAAAACAGCAAGATTTACTGCCTGAAGCCCGATTGCGGCTTTGAAAAGGCGGCGGATTAATGACGGTTAGTGTAATCGGTGCAGGTCTTGCCGGATGTGAGGCTGCTTGGATTCTAGCTGAAAGCGGACTTGAAGTTGACCTCTACGAGATGAAGCCAATTAAATTCTCACCAGCGCATAGTTATCATGGTTATGCTGAACTTGTCTGCTCAAATTCGCTTAAAGCATCACGCATTTCATCAGCGGCAGGACTGTTAAAAGAAGAAATGCGCATGCTTGGATCGCTCCTTCTATCCTGCGCCGACAAATGCACCGTGCCGGCAGGTAGCGCACTAGCAGTGGATAGGGAGGTTTTTTCCGACTTAGTTACGCAGAAAATTAAAGCACATCCACGAATAAACGTAATAACGCAGGAAGTAAAAACGATTCCAAAATCGAACGCAATTATAGCGACGGGTCCCCTAACATCGGACTCGCTCGCACATGAGATTAAAGAACTATGCGGTAATATGCTTAGCTTTTTTGATGCGGCGGCGCCGATTATCACATATGACAGCCTAAATTTTGATAAAGTCTTCCTTGCCTCCCGTTATGGCAAGGGCGATGCTGATTATATCAATTGCCCGATGGATAAAGATGAATATCAAGTCTTTTATGATGAATTAATTGGCGGCGAACTAGCCCCGCTAAAAGAATTTGAGAAAGAAAATTTCAAAGTATATGAGGGATGTATGCCGATCGAATCACTGGCTAAACGTGGCGTTGATTCAATTAGGTTTGGACCGCTCAAGCCCGTCGGACTTACTGATCCCAATACAGGTAAGCGCCCATATGCGGTGGTGCAGCTTCGCCGTGAAAACGATGAAGGAACTTTATATAATATGGTAGGATTCCAAACGAACTTGAAATTTGGTGAGCAAAAGAGAATCTTCTCGCTAATACCTGGACTAGAAAATGCTGAATTTATGCGATACGGCGTTATGCACCGCAATACCTTTATAAATAGCCCGTCGCTTTTGAATGAGGATTTTTCATTAAGGGAACATGATAACATCTATTTTGCAGGGCAAATTACAGGTGTAGAGGGTTATATGGAATCTGCGGCAAGCGGCATAGGGGCAGGGTTATCCCTTGCTAGAAGATTATCTGATATGCCGCCTATCACATTCCCGCAAACAACGATGATTGGCGCCCTGACTAGATATATAAGCAGTTATAAAGGTGGCGACTTCCAGCCGATGGGTAGCAATATGGGCATTATACCATCGCTTGATGAACATATACGAGATAAACAGATGAAATATCAGAAGCTAGCTGATAGAGCACTTGCTGATTTGCGTAAAGTCATGATTAATGAGAAAGAAGGCGAATTTAATGAAAATAATAGTTGATGCCTTTGGAGGTGACCATGCGCCCCTTTCCGTCCTAGAAGGTAGTGCAATGGCGGTTGAAAAGTACGGTGTAAATTTAATTCTCGTTGGCGATGTAGAGAGGCTGAAATCACTTGCCGAGGAAAACTCCATCCAGCTCAGTGGCATAGAATTTGCCCAAGCCGACAGCGTTATTGACGTCGAAGACGATCCGAGGGATGTCATAAGAGCGAAATCCGACAGCTCTATGGCGATCGGTTTGAGAATGTTATCACAAGGAGAGGGCGATGCATTTGTAAGTGCCGGTAGCACATCGGCATTGGTACTCGGAGCATCTTCAATCGTCAAACGAATAAAGGGCATAAGGAGGGCATCGCTAGCGCCAATAATCCCGACCGACAATGGTTGCTATATGTTGTTAGACGCAGGTGCAAATTCAGAATGTCGCCCGGAGATGCTGCAACAATTCGCAATTATGGGTTCATGCTATATGAATGGCATTATGAATATCACAAGCCCAAAAGTTGGACTTGTGAACATTGGTGCAGAACCAAATAAGGGCAGGGAACTAGAGCTTGCAACTTATAAAATGTTGCAGGATTCGCCAATTAATTTCTACGGTAATGTCGAGCCACGGGATATTCCTTTGGGTGCGTGCGATGTCGTAATTACAGATGGTTTTACTGGTAATGTCGTTCTCAAGATGACGGAGGGAATGGGCAAGCTCATATCAATAAATCTCAACAATATTTTCAAGAAAAATTTCCTAACTAAGATTGGTGCATTATTTGTAATGAAACAGCTCAATGGTTTTAGAAAGAAAATGGACTACACGGAACATGGGGGCGCAGCGCTCATGGGTGTGGCAAAGCCCGTTATCAAGGCACACGGCAGCTCCAATGCTAAGGCCTTTATGAATGCAATTCGTCAAGCAAGGGACTTCAGTCAACGTGAAGTTATTAAGAATATCACAGAGTCACTTGCGCTTATAAATAACAAGTCAGAAAAGTGATGGTAGTTATTTACTCAATCAAATACTTGGGAGGAATTAGATAATGCCAAACCTCGAAGAAACGATTGGATATCAATTTAATGATAAAGAATTGTTAGAACAAGCACTTTCCCATTCGTCCTATGCGAATGAAAGTAAAGAAACGAGATCTAGCAATGAGCGACTTGAATTCTTAGGTGATTCAGTGCTTTCTTTAGTAGTATCGCAATATATTTTCGAGCATTTTCGTAAGCTTCCTGAAGGGGAGCTTACGAAAATGCGTGCTTCTTTAGTATGCGAAAAATCACTCCATCAGTTTGCAGTGCAAATTAGATTGGGCGAGCATATGTTACTTGGAAAAGGTGAGGAAAATACAGGTGGTAGGGAAAGGGTCTCGATATTAGCAGATGCATTTGAAGCATTAATAGCAGCAATTTTCATTGATGGTGGCATGAATGCAGCAAGGGACTTTATTCATGCGATAGTGCTTAGCGAAGAGAATTTAAATAAAGTACAAAATTCTAGGGATTATAAAACTATCTTGCAGGAAATAGTGCAAAAAAATCCTGAGGAACGTGTAGAATATAAATTAATTAAACAGAGTGGACCCGACCATAATAAAGTTTTTAGTGTCGGCGTATTTTTAAATTCCAATATCATCGGTAGTGGGAAGGGGAAAAGCAAAAAGCAAGCCGAGCGATTGGCAGCCAAGGAGGCAATTGCTTTAATGGGATATGAAACATAGCAATATTTCAATTTTCATTCCGCATATGGGGTGTCCGCATCTATGCAGTTTTTGCAATCAACATAGCATATCTGGCTCCAATGCCGCCCCAACAATTTTGCAGGTAAAATCGGTTCTTGATAAGGCGCTAAAAACTTTGGGCGATCGTGTTAGTGAGGCGCAAATTGCCTTTTTCGGTGGGAGTTTTACCGCTATACCACGTAATTATATGGAAGAATTGCTAAGTGCGGCACAGCCGTATATTGGTGAAAGTGGCTTTAACGGGATTAGAATTTCAACTCGTCCGGATTGCATTGATAAAGAAATTTTATCACTACTGAAAAAGCAGAATGTTGTCGCTATCGAGCTAGGAATTCAAAGTATGGATGATGATGTTCTATTCCTTAATGATAGAGGGCATAGTAGTTACGACGTTGTAAAAGCGGCACATCTAATCAAGTCCTATGGGTTTGAACTTGGTGCTCAGATGATGGTCGGGCTATATGCTGATAGTGAGCAGACAATTCGCCATACCGCAAGTGAGATAGCTAGACTGGGATTCGATACAGTGCGGATATATCCAGTCGCCGTGCTAAAAGGGACGAAGCTAGCCGAGCTTTACATTAAAGGGGATTTCACTCCTCCTACAATAGATGAAGCAACCAATATTTGTGCAGATTTAATAATGTATTTTACTAAGAAAAATATAAAGATAATCCGAGTTGGACTACATGCATCGGAGATAGTGGAGAAAGATTTCATTGCCGGTATATATCACCCTGCTTTTCGCGAATTATGCGAAAGTAGGATTTACTACCGCTTAATTAAGCATGAAATTGGTGACAAAACAGGGAAGTATACGGTGCAGGTTGCTAGCCGAGAAATTAGCAAGGCAATAGGACAAAATAAAGGTAATATTATGAAATTTTCAAAACAAGATGTAAATTTGAAAATTAAGCCTGATGAT
The DNA here is from genome assembly GCA_938014915.1 of uncultured Clostridia bacterium. GTDB lineage: Bacteria > Bacillota > Clostridia > Oscillospirales > Ruminococcaceae > JAAZLM01. The sequence goes on along the minus strand of CALLQQ010000045.1, from coordinate 2,554 downwards.
AGTCTAGAAAAGTATCAAGTAGTTATTTTAAAGGAAGTGTGAGCAATTGCAATTAAAATCTATTGAACTACATGGATTTAAATCCTTCCCAGACAAGATAAAAATTGAATTTGATAAAGGTTTAACAGCAGTTGTCGGACCAAATGGTAGCGGAAAAAGCAATATTAGCGATGCAGTTAAATGGGTTCTAGGTGAGCAATCAACTAAGGAAATGCGTGGGCAAAAGATGGACGATGTCATTTTTTCAGGCACGCAAACGAGAAAAGCAATGGGATTCGCACAGGTGACTTTAAATATAGATAATTTTAGGCGGGTTCTTCCATTCGATATGGACGAAGTTTCAATTACTAGGAAGTTATATAAAAGTGGCGATAGCGAATATCTTATAAATAACTCTGCCGTAAGATTAAAAGATGTGCGTGAACTCTTCATGGATACAGGTCTTGGCAGGGATGGCTATTCTATTATCGGACAAGGTAAAATTGCAGAAATTATAAATTCTAAGAGTTCCGGCAGGCGGGAAATTTTCGAGGAAGCTGCCGGAATTTCAAGATTCAGATATAAAAAGGAAGATGCCGAGCGCAGGTTATCATCGGCCGAGGACAACATTTTAAGATTAAAAGATATTATTACTGAGCTTGAAGATCGTGTCGGCCCGCTAAAAAGGCAATCTGAAAAGGCGCACGAGTTCATTAAGTTGAGCGAAGTTATGAAGTCGCTAGATGTCTCAATTAGTGTGCGCCGTCTTGATGAAATCCGTGATTTACTTGCTGAACTTGAGGAGAAAATTCTGTTTAATGAGGGGCATTATCAGCAATTAGATGAAGATGTACAAAGATGGGAAGAAGAATCGCAAGAAATCTTTGCATTGATGCAAGGGTGTGCATTGCAAATCGAGAATATACGTGAGCAAATTGCCTTAAAAGAGCGGCAAAAGTCCGACGCTGCATCGCATACAGCAGTGCTAAAGAACGCCATCCCACATCATACAACGAATGCCAACCGCATTAAGGAACAAATTAAAGACATCAAGTATTCTTTTACTGAAGATGAGAAGCAAATTGAAGATAAGCAATCACAAGTTGCAAAATTAGAGCATGAAAATTCCCAGCTAGAAGATGAGTATCGGGAATTGAGCGACGAGTTAACCAACCTTTCTACTAAGGGCGATAGTTTTGAGCGTGAGCATCAGGAAATGAATGCTGAACTAAATCAGCTTTTCATGCGTCAGTCGGAACATAACATTTCAATATCAACATCTAAGGATAATTTATACTCATGGGCGCAAAGGCATTCGGAGATAAATTCGCAGCTATCACAATATAATGACGATATGCAATCTCTAAAAGATGAGAAGGCAAATCTTGATGAGGATATTTCCAAAATAAAGGCAGATTTAATAGAAAGACAGAACAAGCTAAGTGGATATAGTAATTTGCTTCGTAGCAAGCAGGAGAGGCTTGCAAAAATTAAGTCCGAATATGATAAAAAAGTTCTCAATATCAGTACGTTAGAGAACCGAATTCAAGTATTGGGTGATGTCGAGGAAAGTATGGAGGGCTATTATCACAGTGTTAAAACAGTGATGAGAGCATCTAAATCCGGCAGGCTAAGTGGGTTACACGGTACTGTCGGTCAACTAATTACTACTGAACCGAAGTACAATATTGCCATTGAAATTGCATTAGGTGGCGCAATGCAAAGCATCGTTGTCGATAGTGAAGAAATCGCTAAGCGCTGCATATACTACCTCAAGGAGAAGAACTCCGGCAGGGCGACATTCCTGCCAATTACTTCTGTAAAGGGCAGAGCCATTACGGGGGTAAGTTTAGCTGATGTTGATGGTTTTTGCGGTTATGCGCATGAACTTGTGTCTTATGATAGTGAATATGATGGCATTATAAAATCTTTGCTGGGCAGGATAGTTGTTATGGAGGATATTGACACTGCAACGCAATTGGCAAAACGTCATTCCTACAAATTTAGGATTGTAACGCTAGATGGACAAGTGATAAATGCTGGCGGATCATTCACGGGTGGAAGCACCGGTAAGAGTGCCGGCATGTTAAGCAGAAAGCATGAACTAACTGAATCTAAGGGAAGATTAAAGAAATTGAAATCATCCCTAGAAAGCGAACAATCCGCATATAACGAAGTTAAGGCGGAAGTTGATAAGCTAATCATAGAAACACAGGGCGCTCAAGAAGAGCTGAATAATATAAAGCAAGACAGAATCCGATTTGAAGGTGAAGCTAATAGAATTAATGCGCTGCTCATGCGCGGTGAAGAAAGTATCGCCAATATGAAATCGGAACTTTCCTCTATTGAGAACAAACAAAAAGAAACACGAAGTATCATTGAGGATAGGCAGAACGAACTTACGAAGATTGCAAATAGAATTAAAGAGCTCGAGGGAGAAATTACAGCATCTTCTGGTAGAAAAACTGATATAATTAGCAGAACAGAACAGCTATCAGATAAACTCCCCGAGGTAAAGATAGAACACATTGAAGCAAGGAAAGATATCGAACCAATCAAGCAACCAATCAATGTT
>CALLQQ010000044.1 GCA_938014915.1 uncultured Clostridia bacterium | reverse complement strand
ATGACATTCATGCCATGGAGACGAAAGAATATAGTCTTCCGTGGTACCACTACAATTGATATAGTCTACTATAATCACCTACTACATCCACTCTTTTCGCATCAAAAATGCTATTCCCTTTATCGGTGGAAATCCGTTCAACTCTAATCTTGCATTTCAATACAATTTCAAGTGAATGCTCAAGAGTGAGTTCGTTGTAATCTCAGCGCCAACTCTCACCAAACGTTGGCTCTCTTAAAGCTTTAATCACAATTACTATTCTCTATCTACGCATTATAAATATTAAGTTCTATATCATCATATTATCAGACATATAAAAGGTTGTCAATATTAATATAAAAGTTTTTTCAAATTTAGTAATTTGCCCAATTATATGGCGGATTAATAGCAGCAATCCGTCAATTTGCCAGATAGCATTAGCTTAATAGGGCTTACTTCCATGCTTCCTTGAATAAAGTCCAAATCTCTGTTAGAATAAATATAGAAAAAATGAATGGAAATAGAGTAAATGAAAAATCGTACAAATAAAAGCATCCTAGCAAAAGTTGCCTATATAGCAATCCCGATTATAGCCATAATATGCGCAGTCCTCTTTAAAGATGTGGTCATCATGTTGGCAAATAACTTCCCCAAATGTTCGTTTTATAGGATTACGGGACGTCTATGCCCTGGCTGCGGAAACACGAGAAGCGTCATCGCACTACTGAATTTCAACATTATGAAATCACTGAAATATAATATAACACCAATTTTTCTTGGCGCCATTATATTGATATTATATATTGAATTAGGTACATATATATTCGGTAGGCATAGGGCAATACTGCCTAGAAGTAATGTGATGCTGGCTTTAATCATCGTGTTAATGTTGTTATATTATGTAGTGAGGAATTTCATACCTTATATAAGCCCGTAACACGCAAAAGATCCATCCATATTATTATAATAGAATGGTTCATATGGCAATGCTTCCATTAGTGCCGGCATGAAAAGTAGTAATATGATGCCGACCCCGATTATAGTTGAAATAATCGATAATACCAGCCCGGCAATTGCCATGCCCCTACCTGCGCCACCTTTTTTTATTCCAACTGAGCCGAGTATTAGCCCAATGAAGCCTAAAATAGCGGGAATAATGGGGATACAGCAGGCGAATGTTAACGAGATAATTCCGAGCACTAGCGATGCAATGCCGAATCCTGCACTACCTTGCGGTGGGGGATTGTGATAATTATTATATTGGTAGTTCGGGTACTGACCGTTCATATTGTACATTTTAAATGCCTCCCTTTAAAGTCCTCTATGTCAATATATCATATTAGGCGGCATCTTGCAAGAAAAAGCGTTAATATTGTCATATTTGTGCTTTACCGTATTAAATTTCCGATATTAAAAGTGAAGTTGTAAAAGAGCCCAGCCAATTAAAAGAGAGTAATAGTAAGCCCTCCCAATGTGGAATTCCACATTGGGAGGGCTTTTTTTGTATGCTCATTTTCGAGCGCAGTTTATCGTTTGTATGGGGGTATAGGGCATAGAGTGTCGCAGGGTAGAAGCGAGAAAGTCAAAGGTA
>CALLQQ010000043.1 GCA_938014915.1 uncultured Clostridia bacterium | reverse complement strand
TTCCTTGGTGCTGTAGCCATTGGGAAAACCTATAACTGTACAAACCTTCATATCTTAAAGCTTCCTCCATTAATGGCATCACTTCTTCTAGGACAAAAGATTCCTTAATCTCTTGCGTGAGGAAATTATTTATTTTATCTATCTTGCCAATTGCTTCATCCAGCGCTGGGTTCGTGCCCTTTTTATATGCGCCAATTGAAATTAAATCATAGTTTGAATTATATAGTGATAGTAGATTCCTTATCTTACCCGCCAATTCAATCTGGTGCGGGTCGGCAATTTCCGTCATTAGACGTGAAATACTGCCCAATATATCAATAGCAGGGTAGTGATTACGCATTGCTACTTGTCTAGATAATACGATATGCCCATCAAGGATTCCCCTCACCGTATCGGAAATTGGCTCGTTCGTATCATCACCTTCAACTAGGACTGTATATATCCCCGTTATTGATCCTTCTTCAAAATTGCCCGCCCGTTCCAAGAGCTTCGGCATTTGAGAATATATCGACGGTGTATATCCCCTTGCGATTGGCGGTTCACCAATTGCAAGCCCTATCTCCCGCCCCGCCATAGCGAATCTTGTTAAAGAGTCCATCATTAATAGGACGTCCTTGCCTTTATCTTTGAAATATTCTGCTATTGCGGTTGCGGTGAGTGCGCATTTGCTCCTCATCATTGCCGGCTGATCCGATGTTGCAACGACTAAAACCGTCCTCGCCATTCCCTCTTCGCCTAAGTCCTTATCAATGAATTCTCTTACTTCTCTGCCCCTCTCACCGACAAGAGCTATTACATTCAGATCCGCCTTAACATTCCTTGCTATCATGCCCATCAGTGTACTTTTACCAACACCCGATCCGGCAAATATGCCGATCCTCTGCCCTTTGCCAACGGTCAACATCCCATCAATCGCTTTTACGCCCATCGACATTGGTGTGTCAATCCTCGGTCTTGTTAGCGGATTCACTGCACTGCCACCAATTGAAACCGTGTCCGTGCATTGATTTTCATCGCCGCCATCAATAGGATTCCCAATTGCGTCTACTACCCTGCCGATTAATTCATCGCCGACTTTAATAGTGAGTTTGTCGCCGGTATTGTCGACGATACTACCAGGGCCGATTCCCTCAATATCGGCATAGGGCATGAGTAGGACTTTTTCTTGATTAAATCCGACAACTTCAGCATAGACATAGTCTTTTCTATCCTTTTGATATATCCTGCACACATCGCCAATATTACATATCGGGCCGGATGCCTCAATCGTCATACCAATTATCTTTTCAATCTTGCCCATATACCTATATAAATCTGCCTCTTTTATACCATCACGGAGAGCGGTGAAATTCATTTAATTTTACCATCCTTCCCCATGTGTTACTTGCTTGCAATTTCTTTTATCATATTTAGTTGAGTCGATACTGATGCATCGATAATCTCACTGCCATTATCAAGAATTAATGTACCGCCATCATCACTAATTAATTCTGTTTCAATATGCGGTATCCCACCTAGAATTTCCGATAGGAATTCTTTATCGGATATTACCTCTACCGCAACGTCAACATCGGATAGAGTGAGTTTTATATAGTCCGAATTGCGAAAGTGCTTAGCGGCTGATTTTATCATTTGTGCTATGGCATCTTTCTCATTGTCCGCCATCTTTAATGTGATTTTCTCCGCTATATCAAATGTTGTTTCTAGGATTTCTCTTTCATATCTTTTGAATAGTGCATCTTTCTTGCTATTAATTTCAGCAATTAGCCCTGCCGCCGCCTTAATATAACTCTCGCATTTGGTGCGGCTCTCACTCTGCCCTCGCTCATACCCCTCATCGAATGCATCTTTCTTAATTTGCTCTGCCTGCTCATTCGCCGATTTTATAATCCTCCCCGCCTGCTCATTTGCCTTGCGGAGTTCTTCTTCGGCGGCTTTTAAGATAGCATCTGCCTTTTCCCGTGCTATCCCCTCATATTCGATTACTTCTTCTACCACTTCCTCGTGCTCGTGCATTTCCTCCACTTTCGGCGGTAGAATTACAGTATTTTCGATTCCGACCGTATCGCTCGTTAGATTTATCTTTGATGACTTTACTACTTTATGCAATAATTTCATCCTTTCCGCCCTTGTAAATTACGATTGCACCTTCATCTTCTAGACGGCGGATAACTGCAACAATGCGTTGTTGAGCCTCCTCGACATCACGCATTCTGATATTGTGTAGGTACTCAATATCAGCTTGCAATGACTCCTGCATTCTCTGGGACATATTCTGGAATAGGATATTTGCAACTTCCTCGTTTGAACCTTTGATTGCAACAGCCAAATCCTTTGCGTCCACTTCTTTGATAAAGGTTTGAATCGACATCGGGTCCAGTGTGAGTATATCCTCGAATACGAACATCTTCTTGCGTATTTCTTCAACAAGATTCGGATCCCTTGCCGCTAACTCGTCAAAGATATGTTTCTCTGTTCCTCTATCAACATGATTGAGAACATCTGCAATATAATTGATTCCACCTACTTCTGTGAAATCCATCATCACAAGTGAGGAGAATTTCCTCTCCAGCGTGCTTTCTATCGCCTTAATTACTTCTGGTGAAGCACTGTCCATATTGGCAATTCTCTCCACTACATCAATTCTTTTTTCTTTGGGTAGTTCTGCAAGTATCATCGATGCTTGCTCAGATCGTGCATACGATAGTATCAGTGCTATCGTCTGTGGGTGTTCGTTCTGCACGATTGCAAGTAGATTCTTATAATCTGCTTTCCTCACGAATCCAAAAGCCTTTTGCTTGAGCGACTTAGTAACACGCTCCATATATTGTGATGCACTCGCAGCGCCGAATGCCTTTTCAAGCACCGCTCTTGCATAATCTACTCCGCCCTCGGCAATTACTTTTTGCGTTAGGCATAGCCCGTAGACATCATTGAGAATATCTAAAATATCTTCTACTCCTAGATAGTCCAGCCTCGATACTTCATAGGTTAGCTTCTCCACTTCTTCTTCAGAAAGATGCTTATATATTAGCGATGCGTTTTCTGCTCCCATTGAAGCAATTACTGCCGCAGCTTTTTGTGAGTTTGTCGTTCTGCCGCCCGCCATTAAATATCATCCTCCTTCAGCCAGCCCCTGATTAACTGTGCTGCAATTTCGGGGCTAGTTCTCGCAAATTCCCCTATCTCACGTTTTAGAACTGTTTCTTTTGAATCCTTCTTCGCCTCTTCCGTTAAACTTGGAATATTATATTTTACTTCTTCAGGCACATTGAAGAATCCCTCGACCTCGCCATTTTCGCCCGCCGCCTCGGCTACAAGCATTTCCTGCTTTGCTCTTAATCTCTTTTTCTTCCTCGATTTCCTCGTGAAAGTCAGGAATAGCAATATAGATAAGATTACCGCTGCAAATACTGCCGCTATATAGAACATCAATCTCATTAATGCATCGTCGCCACTCGGCATTAATCCAGGATCCGGAGCGACGCCATCGGGGTAGAATGCCATATTCGTTATAGCAACATCTTCGGGATTTGTTCCCGCCGCCATTGCCACCGATGATGCAATGCGGTCAATCTCCGCATCTTCCATCTCATTGCGATCTATCATTACCGATACATTCAGCTTATCGACGGAAAAACCTTGCTTTTCAATTTGCGTCTTATTTGTATTTACAAGATACCTCGTACTCTTGGAGAATTCATAGTAATACTCATCACTGCCGATTTCCCCAATTGTTGAATAGTCGGGAATATCATCAGCATTCGGGTCCACTCCGACTAATCCGCCCTCGGGATTGTTCCCGCCGATTGCGCCCGTCTTTTCTTCACTTTCCACCATTCCATCTTCCCCGACAGATGGAGTATATTGGGTATCTTCTGTAATTTTCTTATCATAATTGAGTGCCGCATTTACAACAACTTTAACTTTCTCATCGCCGAATACAGGTGTTAGAAGTTGTAGGATACCGCTCTTAACTGTTTCCTCATATTGATTCTTGAAAAGCAACTTCTTCTCCTCAGAAGAATCATCGTCGCCCTCTTCAGCTAATAGCAATTTTCCCGTTCCATCAGTAATGGCAATATTCTCGGGTTCAAGCGAAGATACCGCCATCGCCGCAATATGTTGCACACCTAGAATCTCGCTCGATGTTAACTTGTGTCCCGGCTTTAGATGAAGAACAATTGATGCCGAAGCACTCTCCTGCCCTTCATTAATTACATAATCCTTAATTTGTGGAATATCAATTGTTACAATTGCATCCTTGATGCCATCAAGTGTTTTATATGTATCGATTAGCCTTTGCTGGAGTTGCTGCTTAGAACGTTCCCGTTTATCAAAATCGGTTGAGAACATATTAACGCCCTCGTCCCATATTTCATATGTGAGTCCGCTCTTAGGATACCCCATTGTACCTAGCTGCATTTGCAAGGATAGTTTGTCATCTTTCGGCACTAGAATTGTGCCATTGCCCTCAAGCTTTGCCGATGCTCCCATCTCCTGAATTGCCGTCATGATTTGAGCCGCCTCGGCTGAATCCAGCCCAGTATAAAGCTCCGCATAGGAATCCGTATTAAATATTAATGCGACAACTACCGCAAATACTAAAATTCCACTTGCCACCGATATGATAATCGCCTTAGCACGGCGTGTCTGCCTACTCCAAAAGTCTTTTATCGTTTCTAATAGCTTCTTAAGCTGTTCGCCCATCCCCCGCACACCTCCAGTTCTTTAGCTTATATTTGCATTCTGATTATATCGTTGTATGCAGAAAGGGCTTGGTTCTTCACCGTTACAAGCAGCTCAAGTGCCACTGCCGCCTTTTGCGTATTTATCGTAATTGTATGTAGATCATCGACATCGCCTAGTGCAACATCAATAGCGTCCCCCGCCGATACTGCGTGTGTTTCCTCTACATTCTCGATTAGCTTTGAAAAAATCTCTTTAAACGGCTGAACTTCGCTTTTATTCTCTACGGATTTATTACCGATAGTTTCTACATTATTTATTGGGGCTATCCCCGTCATTGGTACAATGAACATCTATATTCTCCTCCGATTATCTTTTTCTATTTCCCGATTTGGAGTGCTTTTACCGCCATTGATTTTACCGCATTGACAACGGTAATATTCGCATCATAGGATCTCGTCGCCGCCATTAAGTCGATTTGCTCTTTAGCAGTGTCAACATTGGGCATATATACATAGCCATTTTCATCGGCATCTACATGGGTGGGGTCGTATACCGGCTTTAGCGGTGTTTCATCTTCAACAACTTCCGCAACTACAACACCTGATAGATGCGAATTCCCCCTCTTGCCTGCCATCTTGCTAGCTAGTACATTTGAGAAGTTGCCACGCTCTGCAAATACGACTTGCTGACGTCTATACGGTTCGCCAGATTCTGTTCTAGTCGTTTGCGAATTCGCTAGGTTCTGTGCGATTATATCCATACGTAGCCTTTGCGCCGATAGGGCCGAGCCACCAATATTAAGCGAATTTAAAAATGCCATCTCATTCTCCCCCTATATTATAATCTCATTGCCGTTCTCAATGTTGTGAATTGCCCCGTCATCTTCTCAATTAAAGTATCATATTGAATTTGCGCCCTAGCAAGTTCAAGCTGCTGCTGCTCAACATCAACATTGTTTTCATCGAATCGCTGATTAGTCGATTCATCGGCAATAACTTCCGCCTGCAAATGCAATTCCTTCTTATTACGGACATCCTTATTCGCATTCATCTTGTCGACCAGTATTCCCGAAAATTTGACGTGCTTTGCCTTATACCCCGGCGTGTCCGAATTCGCAAGATTATGGGAAATTGTTCTCTGTTTTAGCCACAATGCGTCCAGCGCCTGATTAGTAATTCTAAAACTCGTAGTATTAAATAATGCCATCGTATTCTCCCCCTATTTGATAAATTTAGTTTAACAATCCTAACATACTTCATTTTTCGTCATTCAACTAAAAGAAAATTTGATGCTGAGCTAATTAGGACTTTTCTTCGTGTATTGATAGTATAATTCGCTGTAAGCGCTCTCCTTTAAATGTAATTTTCTTCCGTATGGGTGCAAAAAGCGCCTAAAAGATTCTAATCCTTTAGACGCTTCAGTAGTTAATTGAATATATACCTGATCTATGTTGCTATCCTTGCATCATAGTCATTATCTTAATGTAGGTCTTGTTGTAAATTGACAACGTCACGAATCATATAAGTCACAATAATGTGCCTGATATTATGTTACTGCCATTATACATTACCTACATACCATAAGTCAATACATATTCGATAACTTTGTGAAATTCGTACATCTATATATTTCAGTATTTGTGTATTCATACAAATTTACATGCCTTTTTAGCCTGTTTTTTAGATATGTTTAGTCATGTCCCTATATTTGAATGCAAGTGAAACAAGTTTTCTTGTGACGGTAGGGCGCTTTTCATCCTTAATGTGGTTGAGATGTTGAAGCGAATCCTCATTAATAATTGGTATATATTGTGCGCCAAGCTCGTCCATCGCCTTTATTGAAATTTCTGCCTGGCATATATCGCAAGTACAGCAATTAAATCTTGCTAGAACCTCCGGCATTATCTCATATACTAACTCCGATATTACATTCACTGCAACGGGCTTAGCCCCATCATTTTGCTGGGAATCCGCCTTTGACGTGGTGCGTGAAAGAATTACTTCTTCTTTGAATCCATCGTTAATAATCGGGTTTACATTATCACTTGAATTTGTCAGCAGCTTGAGAACATGCGCCGTTTTGCTACTTTTTCTCTTTCTCGACATTGCGCCCTCCTAATAATTCATCAATAAAAGCAATGTAATCCTGCGTCGCCCGTGCCCGTGGTGCATATTCTATCAACGTCATTGAATGTGCTGGAGCTTCCGCAACGGCGACACTCTGGCTAATCTTCGTATCGAAAACACGTGTTTCAAGTTGACGTGCGATAATTTGCGTTAACTCCTCAACTTCTTTAGCTAAATTTGTTCTTCGGTTATATTTAGTTAGCAATATCCCCCGCAAATCAAGATGAGGATTGTAGTATTTTTTCACTGCGAATATTGTTTCTTTTAGTTGCGATATTCCTTGCAAACTTAATATTTCGGCCGTCATTGGTATTATAAGATCATCGGCGGCAGCATAGGCATTTATCGTTAGAATACTGAGTGCGGGCGGCGTATCTATAATGATGTAATCATATTTATCCTTGACTTTACCAAGTTGTTCACGCAGGATATACTCCCTCCCCACTTGAGTTAGTTCAAGTTCCGTTCCACTAAGTAGAATGTTCGATGAAATTATATCGCAAGTATCCGTCGTTTGGATAGCCTGCTCAATTGAAGCCTTTGACGTGAATAAATCATGCACGGTGTAATTTTCTTCACTTTCTGCGCCCAGGCTGAAGCTGAAATTCCCTTGCGGATCGAGGTCGACACCTAGCACCCTTGCGCCGTCCATGCTTAATTTCCCGCATAGGGCACAGGCAGTCGTCGTTTTACCGACGCCGCCCTTTTGATTAGTTATTGCGATCACTTTCGCCATCTTTTGCCCCTCCACAAACAAATGATATTCATTCGTTATATTTTCCATCTATTTTAGTTGGAGAAATTATTCTTATCCTGATCGTATAAGTGATAATTACCTTTTCCATCTTTCTTAACATGATACATTGCATCATCCGCCGCCATGAATAATTCAGGAATCGCCCTCCCGTGATCTGGGGAAATTGCTATTCCGATACTACATTCAACTTTAAAGTGATTTCCAGATTCAGAATAAAATCCTTCATTTAAGCTATCGATAATGCCCGTGGCGAATTCTTCGACATTTTCAACACTTTCATTGTCTGTAATGCAAACAACGAATTCATCACCGCCGAATCGCCCAGCGAATCCCTTGCCCGTGATTTTGCTCTTTATCGTATCAGCGACAAATTTCAATACCTCATCGCCGACGGCATGACTGTAATTATCATTAATATCTTTGAAATCATCTAGGTCGATAAACAAAATCGCTATGCTAAGTTGATTCTTCATTGCACTGTCAAGCTGGGCGCCAAGCTTCTTTTCAAATGATTCTCTATTATATAGCTGTGATAAATAATCGTACGTTGCCCGTTCAGATAGGATTAGTTCCTTTCGTTTATCGGCATCAATATCATGTAACACCCCAATTAGATGTGTCGGCTCGCCCGTCCAATCCGTTATGCACATTGCCTTGAGTGATGTCCATATATAATCGCCCGTCGCTAGATTGAATCGATATTGACTTTCGATTCCATTCTCTTTTTGTATTGCCAGCTGAATATCTTCATAGAACTTATCAAAATCGTCCTCGTGTATACATTCGCTAAAGGCTAATATTCCCCTCTCGTCAGCCAATTCCTTTGAAATGGAGAATTTCTCCGATAGATTATCCGATATATACATTCTCTGCGTCCTAGCATTCCAATCAAAGAGCATGCTATCCGATATGCCGCTAATCACTTTATGCCTTTCTTCACTGCGCACAACTTCATCAATGAGCATATTGAATTCATTGCCGATTTTGCTTATCTCACCGCCACCACTAATGTCGAAACGTGCGCTCCTATCGCCCATTCTAATCCGCTTCATAATATCAATGAGCCTGTTGAATGGTTTAATCACAACATCAGCAATGACGAAACTAAGCACGGACAATACAATAAAAAGTGGCAATGTCAGCAACAATGTGCGCTTTAGCACCTGAGTTGTATGCCCATGCATCCCACGAGAATCGACCATGCCGACAAACCAATGCGAACTGCCAGCAATCTTTGCCGAATAGGCTATTATTTTCCCCTCACTACATTCGTGCGTCTTTAAGTTGCCCTCATAGGTTTCAGTTAAGAATTTTTTGAATCCATCATCTTCTAAATCGCTAATGGCAATATCGCCATCTTTATAATCGAATATCACATTATCGTCCCATAAAATAAAGGACTTGGCACCGCTTACATTCTGGGTTAGTAATGGGTAATGCACATCGCTGAGTTTAACTTTCACTTCTGCATATCCTATTAAGTCATTTCCATCAAATGTCTTCATCATAAAGTTAAGGTAATCCTGCGAATGTCCAATATATACGGAGTCCTTTTCTGAAAATACTAAATCATCCGGTATCCCATATATACTCCCTACAATGTCTTTGTCCGATGAATATATCACCTTGCCATCAGTATCAAGTAGTGATGCCTCTAATACGGAATCGCTTTTTTGCGTCACGTATTCTAGATACTGGTGAACCTGCTGCTCCTTATTGCTATCAATTTTATTACCATGACGTCTATCATGCATTATATCCTTATATGCGCCGTTGTCCGATATTAATTTGAGATCAAGTTTAAACTTCGATATATCGGCGGATATATTATCCGCTTCACCTTTAACAGTTAGTTCCAACCCCTCTTTAATCGTCTCCATAGTATAATGCTGCGATGTCCCTCTAATTGCAATTAGCATAATCAGCATAGGCACAAATATAAAAATCACCAGAACTATCCTAATTATATGTTTAATCTTCATGGTCTTGCTCCTCGCCAATTCGCCCAATCAACTTTTTACGATGTTCAAGCTGCATCTTGAAAATATATCTTGCTATAATTTGCTCCTGCTGTGTGGAAATTTTCAGGAAACTACATCCATACCCCTCTAATCCCCCGCTACCATGTTGCACTCTAAGAATCTCGCACGGGGAACATATCTCCTCACCGTCTAGCCGCATTTCCAGCAATAGCTCCGTTCCTTTTTCGAATTCATGTTCCGTTTCTATAAAAACGCCGCCAATGTTTATATCCCTCACTACGACGTTAATTCCATCAGGATATTCAGTGATTTCTTCGCCCCGTGTCGACAGAAGAATTCTAGCCGGCACTTTTACCGCAACTTTAAAAAACTTCCGCCTTTCCTCAAGTTTTTCGCATTTCTTACCCACGCAGATATTCATTTGCTTATGTGTAGATATTGTTATCCTGCCCGTTCTCATAATTCTGTCGCCATTAATGATATGTGAAATGATTTTCACGGGTGTGCCTTTGTTCAGTTCGGGCATATCTTCACCAAATAAAATCAGCAATGCATCGTCAACATTCCCGAAAAGGGTCTTCCCCGGTTCGAATCTGTCGGTGGAGAATATGACTTTATTATTAATGTCCAGCACATCTAATTTTAGCACTTTACCCTTTTCTAACATTAATTGACCTCCTCTTGAACACACGAGCAATCCAAATGTTGCTACTGATCTTAAAATTCGATTAAACTAACTGGAATAACTGTGCAATACTGCCAAGTCTCCCGTCATAGTTAATGATTTATTAGCACAAGTCACTTGTTTTATATGATATATACTAAAAATTATACATTAAAAAAATGAAAATTGCAACATATAAATAAGCGATATGAGTACACATTACTAGTTGCTACATTGTTAATAATTTTTCCATCTTGGTCAAGGACTGTACAAATCATTAATAATCAGTTATAATAGTTTTCGAGAATGTAATTTAGGGGGATTATGAAATGCCGTTACATAATAAGAAGATTAAAGCAGATGCTGCTGATATAAAAGACGAATACGCACTATATCTTGTTCTTACCCAAACTGGAACAAGAGTATCTAGACTTATAAAATTCTATACACGTGCGCCGTTCAACCATGTTTCCGTATCGAGTGATGAGCGTTTAGCTAATATGTTCAGCTTCGCTAGGCAGAATGCACCAAAATTATTTCCTGCTGGCTTCACCAAAGAGAATATTACAGATGGAGTATTTGGAATGTATGCAAGTGTTCCATGCGTTATCTATAAAATTCCCGTCACACGTGAACAATATATGCGGTTCAATAATTTGATTAATAAATTCGATAATAATAAGAAGTTATATAAATATAATCTATTTGGCTTCGTCACGATGATATTCAATATACCGATTAAACCTAAACATAGTTTCATGTGTTCACAATTCGTCGCATATATATTGCAAGAGGCTGGAATAATCAATTTTAATAAGAGATTATCACTGGTCAAGCCCGACGATTTCCGCCATATGGATAACTTGCAACTGATATATTCGGGCGATATTAAGGAATATGCTGAGGTTTATGCATAAATGCGATTCGAGGAGCATATCGTGAGCAAATTCTATCCGATTAGCCCCCGCCTATTAAAGAGAAATTACGGGATAATTGTGTTCCTAATCTGCGTTCCATTCCTGCAAGTAATCTTAACATTATTACTACTTATATGGCTTAAAAGGAATGGGGAGAACAGCGCCGAATTGATAAAGATGTTCTCACTTATTATAATTGCATCCGCTTTAGTAATTGCGTTGATAATTACAATAAGCGTGTTGATTCTGCGCCCGATATATAAGCTGCATAAGAAGTATACATATATTGAAATTGCACAAAAAGTCGTGATTTTTAGCCGATACTCCGGGCGTGTCAAATTTACAAAGAATCCCACTATCTATCTTAAAGTGCGCATCATTCCTCTTGACGATTTCAGAAGTATCCAATTCGTCAATTATAATAGATTTTTATGCACGGGTAAAGTCCTCGAATACCTCGATACGAACATTCGCCTGCGCTATACGATTTGGCGGGGCAGTATCAATTTTGAGAATTGGTGGCTGAATGAAAATGGCTATGAAGAGATAGACGAATTCAAATTCACCAGCGCCTTTGAAAATCCGCATAAAATCATGCATAATATTAGGAGGGCAGCATCTTTATACGATAGCTATCTAGAAAGGCGCCAAGTAACGACTTTTCGCAAGGTTAAAGTGAGGAAGAAATAGGCTGATGGGGGTTATGATATGGGTTGTCGTAAATGCGGTAGTAGGAACATTAATTTTCAAGTTGTCGCCAAGCAGAAAAAACGTGGTTGCTTAATGTCGATATTCTGGATTTTGCTAACTATGATAACTCTCGGTGCAACAATCTGGATCCCTTTACTTATAAGGAAAGGGAGCAAAGTCGTAACATATGGAGTTTGCCAAAATTGCGGATATAGGTGGAAAGCCTAATCCCATATAACGTAAGTAAACCGCTAAAGCCTGTCTTTAAGGGCTTTAGCGGTTGTTTTTTATGGAGCTACTGGCCGGAATCGAACCGGCGACCTGCTGATTACGAATCAGCTGCTCTACCGACTGAGCCACAGTAGCATTTTAACTCTAACTAGATTATAATACCCGTAAAATGTATTATTGTCAAGTGTAAATTTCTTCACACGAATAAAATTTTATAGAAGCACTATGCAAAATGCACAAATGTTCTTATTTGGTTTGAATATATCTACAAAATATGTTACTATAATAGTAGATTATAATGTGAGGTGTCTTAGATGAAAATTCTCGAATCATCGGAAAATTATCTGGAAACAATACTAGTATTGAGTAAACGGCTTGGTAATGTGCGTTCCATTGATATTGTAAATGAACTTGATTATTCAAAGCCTAGCGTTAGCATTGCAATGAAAAAGTTGCGAAAAGGCGGCTATATCGATATTGACGGTGATGGATATATAACACTTACGAATACGGGGCTTGACATAGCTGAAATAATGTATGAACGGCATAAACTCCTCACAAGATGGTTAGTTCACCTAGGCGTCAATGAAGAAACAGCATCGGAAGATGCTTGCCGTATTGAACATGTCATTAGTGTTGAAACTTTTGAAGCTATAAAAGAACATGTTAGTAAAAGTATGCAAATCGATGAATAAGTAAATCCACAAGGGCAAATTACCCTTGTGGATTATTTTATTCTTACTTTTTAGGTTCCCCGTATAGGATTCCCCTTGTTCCAGTTGCAAGATAGAATCTGCCGAATGTGCGTGGATCGCCAGCAATGCTGCGTATACTCCCATACATTTGATTTTCATCGTTGATACGCTGCCAATTCTCGCCCTCGTCGAATGAGCGCCAAAAGCCATATTCACCATCAATAGTCCCGTTAATATATAAAGTCTTATATTCACTATCTGGAGCATTCTTCCCCATGCCCTGACACTTGACCTTATCCCCGTCTTTTGAGATTCGTCTCCCCTCGAATATATCGCTATCTTTATTATATTCCACTCTCCAAAGACCGCCCTCATTCATTGAGATCCATATTACGCCCTCTTTGCCACTTTCGACACGGATTTCAGAGCGGTTAAGCCCGTCAATTCCGCATAGGTGCCCAATGTAGAATCCTTCAGGTCGCTGCCTTTGATGAAAAGTTTCTCCCCCATCACGGCTAACGAAGAATGTAGCATCATCGCCGAATCCATAGAAAATATTAGGATTCACCCTATCCGCCATAATTTTCAATGCTTTTTCATCATCTTCAATTCTCTCACCGTCTAGATCGAAAATTCCCGACCTATACCAATTCCGCCCCCTATCCCGTGTATAGACAACGGCGGTAATTGGAATATGGAGCCTTTTCCCGACTGTCCATACAATTGTTTCCCCATCGGCGGAAATTGCCACCCAACCAGAATTGTTATTCGGCTGACGGATTACGTCGATTAAACCATCAATGAACGAAGTGAGCCCATACGGCTGAGGTAGCAATGTCCAACTACCGCATTGGTCATCGGATATAATGACACCGCCCTCAGTTTTCCCACCCCAATTAGCACGTGGCGTCGCCACCACTGTGTACGGATTGCTATCGGGGAAGTCACCATTTATGCAGGTAATATATCTATTACCATCTTTATCGGCAAAGGTATTCTCACACGGTTTATCTAAATCCGTAAATGCGAATCCGCCTAAATCACCGATAATATCAATTACCTTTACATCGCCAGCTGGCGGACTATATACATTGAGATGCACTGTTTCTTCTACACCGTCACATTCGGGGCGCCATACAACTGTACCGTGCGGAGCATCGCCTAGATTTTCCGTCATGAATATGCCCGTGCCCGTGTTGAATACCGCCCTATCACCGTTGAAAGGATCTATTTTTAAGTCGCTCATCCAATGTATTAAAGACGAATTCCCATTATATTCGGGCTTCATATACGGTACTGTGAAATCCATTTTCCCGATTTTAAGATCATGCAATATTGGTATCCAGCTATCCCCGTAGTTGTCGGAAAAGAAGATATATTCCCCGTCGGGAGTGTATTGCGTTGAACAGATGAGTGTGCCCTCTCTATCGGGTGAAACCGCTATACCGCCGATTCCGCCGCCGACCATTCGTGCGGGACAGTCCTCATCGTAGAAGCCATCAATTTTAGGAGTGATGTTCTTGACGCCTGCAATAACATTCCCACGAATTTCGTAACGCAGAACTGCACCATCAAATAAATCACCACAATCGCAAGCGTAGCAGCTCCAACTATCACGGAAAGCACGTTCCCCCGATGCTGACATCGATATATAAAGATACTCCCCGTCGAAGGTTGCCCGTTGACCGACATAGCCCGCATATTTTGAACGAATATCAATTAAAGGCTCGGGCTGCCCCTCCATAATTGAGAAATTCTCACCAGCATCGGTTGAAATGTAGAGGCTCGCTCCCCTCACTTTAGGAGCGGGCGAATTATACTGCCCCGATGTTGATACAACGATCATTTCAGGATTGTCCGGATGAATCCATACGAAAGTTATATCTTTTTCGTTATGCGAATCCCTCTCGCACACTTTGATGAAATCCCAATTCCTACCACCGTCGGTAGAGCGCATTAATCCATCATGCTGTGAACCATAGTATATAGTGCCATTACGGTCAATTTGCAAGCGTTCTCCTGTGCCACGTCCAGGTGCATTGCCGTGTATTCCCGTCGGTATCGGGAAGTATTCGAACGAATCGCCCCTATCACGGGATACGCAGAGGAGCCCACTTTTGGAATCACCGCAAGCTATATAAAGAGAATTCTCGTCATTTTCGCATACGGCAATTGATAGGGGATTCGCCTCCCATAACATATCTTCCGTCACATGATTCATGAGGGAATGCCAAGTCTGCGTTTTGAAATCATAGCGATACACACCGCCGATGTCGGTTCTCGCATATAGGATATTCGCCTTTTTAGGGTGGAATACAAATCCTGTAACAAATCCGCCGCCTGGGACGGGACAATTTTTATAAATGTATTCTATTGTTTCATTAATTTTCAACGTATGCACCTCAATTCTATTTGATACCTCTAGTTTACAGTAAAAACGATTACACGGTGGGGAATATCTATAAAGTAAATGTAGAATAATTATCAAAATAACGCATTTACAGGGCAGTAAATAGAAAAATTATGACTAGAGATATTTTTCGTGCGCCCGTGCCGAAAATAGTACGAAAATTTTTGCATAAAAATTATGAAAGGTATTTAAAAGCAGAAAACACTGTGATATAATAGAACTGATGTCGGGGTGTGGCTCAGTTTGGTAGAGCGCTGCGTTCGGGACGCAGAGGGCGCAGGTTCAAATCCTGTCACCCCGACCAACATTTTATCTTGTAGAATTAGGCGCCCACATTGCTACCTTGGCAGTTTATAATGTGTAAAAAGGTTTATATTAAGGAGGATAAATATGCAAAGAAAGATGCAGGTTCTCTTTTTAGTAGTCATGTATGCAATTCTTTTTTTACTGCTATATAGTCTACTTCCATTCTTTAGCTTTACAGGTCTTGATTACTCAGTGCCATTTGCTATTGTATATTTGCTGATTGTTTTGCTTTTATTATCATTAATTTTAATCGCTGTAAATATTGCAATTGCATTCAAAGGATTACAACGGAAAAGTTGTAATATGGCGAAAAGCACTTTAGGCAGATTAATGGCGAGCAAGCTAATGTTAATACCTTTTTTCGTTATTCATGCTTTTTGGTTCATCCTGCTGATGGGAGGTTCAGCCAACCCATTTCTTTTTGTATTATGGTTCTTTATTCCTTTTGTGTTTGCTTCATATGCTTATATTGTCTTACTTGCTACCTCTTCTTATTCTATTGCACATATTATCAAAATGTACAATACTGGAATGCTCACAAAAGTTCAATGCGCCTTACATATTACTATGCAGTTATTATTCTTTGCTGATATCATTGACTCTATCTACTTATTCATAAAATACGGGAACGCATCTAAGGTTGACAGAATTTAGATGCTTAATTTATCCCACATCATCAATATCCAATATTCTTTCACGTTGGATATATTTCTAACGAATGGGCAAAATATATTACTGGGGAAGTTTTTGCATAGGGACTAAATGCTATATGGAGTGTGAATTGTGGATACGAACTTTGAGCCGGCCATTTGGGCGGAAGACAAGCTACCGCAGGAAGCGGCCAGTTACGGACAATGTTTGAAGATGAAAGTACCAGTGTTAAGGCGCTAAGGGGAGAATATCACAGTATTTTAGGGATTCCTTGCATCTTATCCTACCATCCATTAGCAGTGAGGAGAATACCGAATTTAATGCGTATTTTCCTCGATGATTTAAATATGTTAGCGCAAGGATTCTTAAGCTAATTGCCTTTCATCATTACTTTGCGGTCGGGTCGGAGCAGGAAATATAATATTTTTCTAAAAAAGTATTGACATAATGTAGTTAGTTGTGTATAATATTAGTAATTGAATATTACCTTTGCAAACCTATGAGAGGGAGATAAAGCTACAAACGGACACACAGAGAGTTGGAACTAGGCTGGAATTCCGATTGTTATCGATGTAGTAAATGGACCCTTGAGGGCGTGATGAAAGGCTAATGCTGAGTATCTTACGACGATTGCACCCCGTTACAGGTGCGGAATGTGATAGCATTCTAATGAGTGGCGCATTTTGCGTCAGCAAGGTGGTACCGTAGGTGTATTTTACGCACCTGCCCTTGATTTTGGGCAGGTGCGTTTTTGTATCTAATTTCAAAATCACATTAGCCTTGTCATTAGATGTTAACGAAAAAAACAATTACTAAAAGGAGAATGTGTTATGAAATTTACACTCATCCCCAGCCTAGAAGAAGTGAGGGAGCTATCTAAATCATATGATAGAATCCCGCTATCCGTCGAAGTTTTTGCCGATATGGTCACACCGATGTCGCTTTTATCATCGGTGAAAGATAGGTCGGACAGCATCTTTTTACTCGAAAGTGTCGACGGTGGGGAAAAGCTTGCTCGGTATTCATTCCTAGGCTATAATCCTAAGAAAATTCTCACCGTGCAAAACGGCACTGCAAAAGTCTTTGATAATGGCAAAGTTTATCTTTCATCGGCTTCCGCAGTTAAAGCGGTAAGGGAGCTTACCGCTGGTAAAAGAACTGCACAATTCGACTATCTCCCGCCATTTACGGGCGGAGGTGTTGGCTATATCGGGTATGAAGCTATTGCCGAATGTGAGGGAATTCAGTTCAGCGGTGCCGATATAACGAACCTCCCCGACTGTCTTATTATGCTATTTGACGATGTCATAGCATTCGATCATCATGAGGGGAAGATAACCCTCATTGCGAATATTGATACAAATGCCAATGTAGATTACCGATATAAACTAGCTAGAAACCGCATTAAGGATATGTATGACTTGCTAAATTCTCCAGCTACTTCTAGAAAGCCCAATCCTGAAGAACAACTAGAATTTATCAGCAACAATACTAAAACAAGCTTTATGAGTAAGGTGGATAAAGCAAAAGAATATATTCAAAAAGGTGACGTGAAACAAGTTGTGCCATCACAACGCTTTTCAGTTAAAATGAACGGTGATTTGCTTAATACATATCGTGCGCTCCGTATGATAAATCCATCTCCATATATGTTCTACATTGCACATGATGATATTGAAATTGCCGGCGCATCACCGGAAACACTCGTTAGAGTTAGCTCGGACAATCGCATTTCTACATTCCCCATTGCCGGAACAAGGAGGCGTGGCGCTAATAAAGATGAAGACGATGCGTTAATGAGGGAACTCCTCGCCGATGAAAAAGAATTGGCGGAACATAATATGTTAGTGGATTTCGCTAAAAAAGAAGTCAGCAAAATTAGTGTTCCTGATAGTGTCGGGGTCAAAGACTATAAAAAGGTTGAATTCTTCTCCCATGTGATGCATATTACATCGCATATAACTGCGACACTTGATAAATCGCATGACGGGTTATCAGCATTACAAGCATTGTCGCCAGCTGGCACATTATCGGGAACGCCCAAACGCCGTGCCATGGAAATTATCGACGAATTAGAGGGGGAAAGGCGCGGGCTATACGGGGGAGCAATTGGCTACTTCTCCTATGATGGGAATATCGACACTTGCATTGCAATTCGCACCATTGCTAAAAAAGGCAGTAATGCCTATATCCAAACAGGGTGCGGTGTCGTGAAAGATTCCGATGCGCAGTGCGAATATGATGAAACCATCAATAAGGCAAAGGCACTTTTTACTGCAATAGAGATGGGGCAGGAACTTTAGTATATAAAATAAACTTTTTGAGGTGAATTAATATGCATGAATATTTGAATATTCTTCTAGATAAAAATAATCTATCCTATAATCAGGCTAGTGATGCCATGACGGAAATTATGTCGGGCAGGGCGACCGATGCGCAAATTGCCGCATTCTTAACATCACTGCGTATGAAAGGGGAAAGCATCGACGAAATTGCCGCCTGCGCCGATGTTATGCGTAGACACGCTATACGCATTGAGGGTGATAATCTCATTGACGTTGTCGGTACGGGTGGCGACTGTGCGAATACATTCAATGTGTCGACTACGGCGGCATTCGTCACTGCTGGCACTGGCGCAAAGGTGGCAAAGCACGGTAATAGAAGTGTATCTAGCAAATGCGGCGCCGCCGATGTTCTTGAGGCGCTCGGCATTAAGATTGATTTAAGTCCAGAGAAAAATCAAATCGTATTAGATAGTATTGGGATGTGTTTTATGTTTGCGCCTCTTTATCACAAATCAATGAAATATGTGATGAGCGCAAGAAAGCAACTTGCATTCCGCACAATATTCAATATCTTAGGCCCGCTATCCAATCCTGCAAGGGCGGATATTGTCCTGCTCGGCGTATACGATAAAGAGCTGCTGCGTCCAATGGCATTAGTGTTGCAAAAGCTCGGAATGAAGAGGGCGATGACGGTATGGGGGCATGATGGCATTGATGAAATCAGCATTAATGCTAGAACATCTATATGCGAAATCAGGGATGGCAATCTACATGAATATACGATTGAGCCGACGACACTCGGGCTGACGGGCGGTAACGTAAATTCGATTGATGGCGGCACTCCTGAAATTAATGCGCAAATTACCCTCGACATACTGGGCGGTGAAAAAGGTGCAAAACGTGATATTGTCATCGCCAATAGTGCCGCCGCTATCTATATCGCTGGCAGGGCGGACTCATTGGAGGAGGCGGCGCATCTTGCGGCTTTATCAATAGATGAGGGCAGGGCACTTGAGAAATTGGAACAATTAAGGCAACTTACAAATGAGGTGGCATGATGAGCAATATTTTATTACGTATTGTAGAAAATCGGAAAAAACAAATTGATGTTTTAAAGACGCAGTATAGCATTCAGCATTTCGAGAAGAGAATAGGCGATATGGAGAGTCCTCCTAACTTTTATAATGCTGTATCGGGCGACGGTGTGAACATCATAGCGGAAGTGAAAAAAGCATCACCATCAAAAGGGGTCATCAGCGAGAACTTCGACCATATTCACATTGCACGGCAGTATGAGAATGGCGGAGCTGCTGCAATTTCCGTACTGACAGAGCCGACCTTTTTTCAAGGGGATAGTCGCTATTTGGAGGAGATAAGCAGAGAAGTCGCCTTGCCTGTACTTTGTAAAGATTTTGTGATAGAATTGATTCAGATATATCGGGCAAGGGCGATCGGCGGGAGTGCTATTCTGCTAATTGCTAATGTGCTTGATAAAAATCAATTAAAGGAATTTATCCGCAATGCGCACGAAATTGGGCTATCGTGCCTAGTCGAAGTGCATAACGAACGAGAAGCATATATAGCTCTCGAATCGGGTGCGAAAGCTATCGGCGTTAACAATCGTAATCTTGAAACCTTTGAAGTTGATCTTGCCGTTTCGGAGCGGCTGAGGGAGCTAATCCCCAGCGATAAAATCTTCATTAGCGAAAGTGGAATTCACACACGTGAAGATATGGAGCGCCTTGAGAAAATCGGCGTTAACGGGGTCCTAATCGGTGAAAGCTTAATGCGCGCAAAAAACATTGCAAATAAGCTTGCCCAGTTAAAGGGCGGCGCAGGTGATGCTAATGAAGATTAAAATATGCGGTCTAACACGGGAGGAAGATATTCTTTGCGTCAATAATGTTATTCCTGATTATATCGGATTCGTATTCGCAAGGAGTAAAAGGCGCCTTACATATGAGCAGGCAATGCCACTTAAAAGAATGTTATCACCGCCGATTAAGGCGGTAGGCGTATTCGTAAATGAAGATATTCCCACTATTATTCGGGGTGAAAGATTAGGCATTATTGATGTTATTCAATTACACGGTGATGAAAGTAATGAATACATTCATAGGTTGAGGGCTAGAACGAAATTACCAATTATTAAGGCGGTGCGTATTGGCGATACGTTGCCAACTGGCATTGACGATATTCCTGCCGATTTCCTCCTATTAGATAAGCTATCCGACAGGGCGTATGGGGGACTTGGCGAAAGCTTTAATTGGGCGCTGCTTAAAAACATCGAATCACCTTTTTTCTTAGCGGGGGGCATCAATACATCTAATATTGATGTTGCAATGTCACATTCGCCGTATTGCATTGATGTTAGCAGCGGCGCCGAAACAAATGGATTTAAAGACTGTAGCAAAATTACCGCACTGACTAATCTTATAAAAAAGTATAATATTAAGGAGAAACTAAAATGAGCCGTATTCAAGCCGCCTTTGACAAAAGGCTAGAAAATAATCAAAAAGCATTCATACCATTTATAACAGCGGGCGATCCCTCAATGGAAAAAACGGAGGAATTCATTCTCACTTTAGCGGACAATGGCGCCGATATAATCGAAATTGGCATACCTTTTTCCGATCCTGCCGCCGATGGTCCCGTTATAATGAAAGCGAATGTCCGCGCCATGGAAAAAGGCGGGAACATTCACAATACATTCGATATGCTGGAAAGAGTTCGCACGAAAACCGATGTGCCGCTAGTATTCCTCATATATTGCAATCTCATATATAGTTACGGCGCCGATAAATTCTTTGCTAAATGTAAGGAAATCGGCATGAACGGTGTCATAATTGCCGATGCCCCTTTTGAGGAGGAGGGCGAATTCGCTCCCCATGCTAAAGAAAACGGCATTGAACTCATAAGGCTGGTATCGCCAACTTCTTCAGATAGGACAAAGGCAATTTGCAATGATGCTCGGGGCTTCCTCTACTGTGTATCTTCAATGGGAGTAACGGGAGTTCGGCAAAATGTGTCGGAGCGGCTTTCTCAAATGTTCGCCAGTATAGATAAATATTCCAGGATTCCGACCGCAATCGGATTCGGCATTGCTGATGCCGATAGTGCAAGGCAGGTTAAGGATTATGCCGACGGTGTCATAATCGGCAGCGCCCTTGTTAGCATTATTGAAGAATATGCTGAGAATGCCTCCCCCCACCTAGCAGAATTCACTAAATCGATAAGAGGGGTTCTTGATGAGAATTCTAGAATATGAAGTACCACGCAAATATGACGGAGCGGTAGTGAGCGACTTCCTCCAATGCGAACATGGATTTTCTCGCAGGATAATAACTGCTATTAAGCGCATCGACAATGGCATTTTACGCAGCGGTGAACATATTCGTATGATTGATACCGTTTATCACGGGGATACTATCACGGTAAAATTGCCCGAACGTGGCACCCTTGAGCCGAATGGCGAACTTGATGTTGCAATAATCTATCACGATGAAGATATTATCATTTTCGACAAGCCCGTCAATATGCCCGTTCATCCGTCGTTCAATCATTATAACGATACTCTGGGCAACTTTTATTCCCATATATGTGAGGGGAGGACATTCCGCCCTATTAATCGTCTTGACCGCAACACTTCAGGACTATGTATTGTTGCTAAGAATTCCCTCGCCGCCGTCAATTTACAAAGATCTAGCAATGCTAGAGATGGCAATGATATTCCCGGCACTACTATCGACAAGACGTATTATGCAATTTGCCACGGTCGAATTGATGAAGATAGCGGTACTATTAATGCGCCAATTGCCCGTGAGGGCGATTCCATCATTAAACGCATAGTATCGGACAGCGGGCAGAATGCTCTTACAGAATTCACCGTGCTAGGCAGGGCAGAAGATGCTACTCTATTGAAGATAAAGCTAATCACGGGGCGCACGCACCAAATTCGTGTGCATTTCTCGCATATTGGCAACCCACTTTTCGGTGACGATCTATACGGCGGCAGCAATGAGCTAATTAGCGAACACGCATTGCACTGCGGCGAACTATCTTTCATTCATCCCATTAGCAGAGAATCAATTCAAGTGCAGAGCCGAATCCGTGAAAATATGCTGGAATTACTGGATAGGCTAGATATTCAGCCGCCTGCGCTTAAATCGGGGCGGATAGAATAAATTCCAGTAACTATTTGTAACCATATTGTAATAATCAAGGGAGGATATTTGTGTGAAAAAGATTTCAAGCTTTGAGGTTGACCATAATAAATTAGATGTAGGTATGTATATTTCTCGGGTAGATGATGATATCGTAACATACGATATTCGCATGAAAAAGCCGAATGGCGGCTCGTATATTGACTATGGCGCTGCTCACACCATTGAGCATTTATTCGCAACATATGCTCGGAATTCATCGCACGGGGAAAATATAATCTATGTCGGTCCGATGGGTTGCAGGACGGGATTCTACCTATTAACTCGTGGGCTTAAAGATGCAGATGCGATTGAGTTAGTTCTTGGAGCGCTGCGCTTTATTGCAGAATTTACGGGCGATATACCGGGCGTTAGTGAGGTCGAATGTGGTAATTATCGTGAACACGATTTGGCAGGTGCGATCGATACCGTTGAGCCGATGATAGCTATTTTATCCACATACAAGCCCGATATGTTGGAATATTCATGGCATAATAACTAAATTGGATATGATGTTTTGTGCACTGTGCCAAAATTGCACTCCTATATGCAATGATATGGGCAAAATGGTTGCCTTTTTTCTTTTTGATGCTATAATGATAACAGTTGTTACTGTTTTGTAATAGTTTTGAAAGGAGATGTAACCATAAATGTCTAGCATTGACAGTTGGCTAGGTAAGATTAAGGAATCTGCCTCGCTCATTAAAAAGAAGGTTGCATTATATGTAAGACGCCTTAAAAAGCAAATGACTTGCAGAATAATTTGCATTGGCGCACATGTAACATCATTAATTACGATTGGATTTTTCTCTACTATATATTATTCTAAAAAGGGACTTCTTTTTCTGTGGAATAGAACAAGTGGAATACGAGCAGTTCTAATGCTCGTTTCTATGAAACTTGCAGAATTCATCTCTAGACCGTTTAGAAAGATGAACGCAATATATAGGGATTTCGCCAATCGGGTGAAAGATGAATATAACAATACCGGCATTGTACAGGCAATTAAATACACCATAAAGCAAATTATTGGTGGCATATGGGGAAGACGTGGGGCATTCGTCGTTGCGTTCAACTACACTGCGCCGATTGTTTGCATCGTGTTTTTATTTAATCTTGTTGGATTCGCATCAAATGTTAGCTATATAGTTAATGTTTCTTTCGATGGTGTTGTAGTCGGATATGTCGAGAATGAAAATATATACGATGAGGCTGAAGAAATTATGCAAAAGCGTATCACGTATATGGATGGTAATTCTCTTGTCGAACTCAATCCGACATTATCGGTCGAACGTAGTAAAGATACTGAAACAATCGATGCATATGAACTAGCGGATATTCTACTAAAGCATACGAATGTTGAAGTTGAAGATGCATACGGACTATATATTGATAATGAATTCTATGGCGCTGTACTTGATAAAGGACCTATTGAAGATACTCTTGAGTCTTTACTTGATAAATATAGGGAAAACAAAGATGATGAAGTTGAATTTGCTAAGAAAATTACTTTCGCATCTGGATTATATGTATCGGAGAGTATTAAAGATGCCCAGCTTATAATTCCTGAAATCACTAAAATGGAGCAGGAGAATGCTTATTACACCGTTAAAGAGGGCGATGCACCGACTTCAATCGCTGATAAGCTTGACATTCCATATAAGGAATTAAAGGCGCTCAATTCGGACATTGAAGAAAATCTCCCCATCGGTAGGAAGCTATTAATCAATAGGGAAAAGCCTTTCCTAGATGTAAATGTTACTAGAGTTGAGAAGTACGACACTTCAATTAAGTATGAAACAATTGAAGTTAAGGATAGCAATAAATATAAAGGTGTGAAAACTGTCATTAATGACGGTAAAAAGGGAAAAGCAAGGATAACCGCTAAAGTCACCTACACCAACGGATACGAAACAAGCAGGACTGTGCTAGAAAAAAAGGTAGTTTCAGAACCTGTCGCTAAGAAAGTTTCCGTCGGCACTAGGGATCCCCTACCGAATGTTCCACATTCAACGGCATCAGCCGGTAGCAAGATGTTCATTTGGCCCGTCGGCGGCGGAAAGGTATCATCATCGTACGGCTACAGATGGGGCAGCTTCCGTAAAGGGCTCGACATTGCAGCACCGTATGGCAGGCCAATTTATGCTGGCGCATCGGGAACAGTAGTTTCATCGGGCTGGTACGGTGATTACGGCAAGCAAATTCTAATCGACCACGGCGGTGGTGTAGTAACTAGATATGCGCATTGCAGTAGTCTTTCAGTTTCAGCAGGTGAAAAGGTAATTCAGGGGCAGTATATTGGCGCTATCGGGCGCACGGGATATTCAACAGGTAATCACCTACACTTTGAAGTGATAGTGAATAATTCTCACCAGAATCCTGTTAACTATATCAATAGATAAATTTAGACGCTCATCATAATCTATAAAATTCCCACTCTTATCTAGATAAGAGTGGGAATTTGTTTGTTTGCTTTTAGATGCTTATTATGATAGAATAAGCTCAATACTTGCTAGGAGTGAACTCAAATAGACAATCAAACACAACATATCCTCAAGGGGAACATCTTTAAAACATTCGCTAAATATGTATCACTGAACATTATAAGTATGCTTGGCCTATCCTTATATGTATTAGCCGATACATTTTTCATTGCCAATGGCGTCGGTAAAGATGGTTTAATCGCATTGAACCTCGCTCTACCCGCCTTTAACGGTGGCATTAATGCCATTGGTCTGCTAATCGCATCGGGAATTGGTGCTGTATATTCAATACATATAGGTAGGAACGAACATCGTCAGGGGCAGGAAATTTTCACTGCAACTTTCTTTTTTGCACTTATAATAGGTATTATATTAACTTTAGTCGGTATATTCTTTTCAAAGGATATTGTATACCTACTAGGCGCTAGGGGAGAAATGATAGCATTATCGAATGATTATATAAAGGTATTGCTCATATTCTCGGTCCCGTTCATCATTAACAATGTGATGATTTGTATGGTGAGGAATGATGGCGAACCACGCCTAGCAATGATAGCAATGCTCAGCGGTAGTCTTGCAAACATTGTGCTGGATTATATATTCATCTATCCAATGGATATGGGTATGTTCGGCGCAGCTCTTGCAACGGGAATTGCCCCCGTGCTAAGCTTAATCATTCTATCCACTCACTTTATTAGGGGGAAAAACAACTTTACTTTCGTACGTGGCGGAGTTAAAATTCGCAAGATTCTGCGAGTGATAACTATCGGTATCCCAGCTTCTATAACAGAATTCTCTTCCGGTATTGTAATTCTGCTATTCAATCTTGTTATCATTGGCATCACGGGCGAAATTGGAGTCGCCGCATATGGCATCATTGCCAATATATCGCTTGTATTCACCGCCATTTTCACAGGGATCGGACAAGGTATTCAGCCCATAATTTCCACTTGTTACGGCGCTGAAGATAGTAAGAAAATCAATAAGACACTCAAATACGCGATTATATTAGCATTAACATTAGGTATTGCTTTCTATGTAATATGCATTACCCTATCCGATGAAATTATATCGGCATTCAATGCGGAAGGGGATTTGCAACTACTGGATTTAACCCGTGACGGCATGGGGATTTACTTCTTATCTGCAATCCTAATGGGGATGAACATCGTTATTATAACGTTCTTTTCTTCTATTGCTATGCCCCGCCCATCGCTAATTACTTCACTATTAAGGGGAATCATTCTAATAATACCCGCCCTATTAATTCTACCTCTATTCTTTGGCATTAATGGCGTATGGCTCACTATTCCAATCGCTGAGGCAATTACCCTAATAATCGGGATTTGGCTAACATCAATATATTTTAGGAAGAAACGACACTGTGATTTATAAATTCAAAATGAAAAGCCCACCTTTTAATTAAAAGGTGGGCTTTTATATTCTATTCAGTCCGATTAACCTTATGTCTAGGATTCCTACATACTGTGTTGATCGCCTTTAACAGGGCAATATCAATATCTATACTATTCTGCTGGGTAATAGAATCTAGTTTGCTAAAAAGCTCCCCCGCTGCCGTATTTACATATTTTGCGGGCAATTGATTTAGTGCGACCGCCATTATATCATTTTTACAATCTTCACAATCGCAACAATCAGTGCTTTCAAGCATTTCTTCTAATTTTTGCTGAACGAATTTTTCCATCATGTTGATTAGAGCCACAAAATTACCCCCTTAACATTTATGTTAAGGTTTTACGCCCTAAGTGTCAAGTGTTTGATGGATTTTAATATAATAAGTCGAAAGAATTGTTAGTTTCAACTATTTTTTATGGGCTTTTTTGTGCATATTATGGTTGCTAGTTAATATTTCTCGCTATTACTTCTAGGCACATTCTGCCATTGTGATAGGGGCATTTCCATGCCTCTACAATAGGCTTTACTTTTGATGGCACCCCGTCAAAACTCACTTGCGAATGCCATTCGCCGCCTTCACGTTCATCTATCACATTGCCCTTGATATATTCCCAAAGAGCCTTTGCGGTATCAAGATATTCTTCCTTTGCGCTACGCTCGTATGCGTTAATGAATCCGACGACACCCTCCGCCTGAACCCACCAGATACGCTCCCTATCAATGCGTTCGTCTACTCTTTCGTTATTGAGCGCACCATTCTCGATGGCAATATCGTGGATTTTGCTAGCTATATCAAGCCCCATTTGCTCCATTCTTTCGCTCATTTCCTTATCGCCTAAAACGTCGCAAGCTCGATCGATTAGCCATGCAGCCTCAATATCGTGACCGTATGAATGAATATCACCAATTACGGATAGCTTTTCATCAAAGAACACTCTTAGCTGCTTATTTTCTTCATCGTATACCTTGTCTGTCACGGATTGTAGCAATGCCCTCAACCTATCCTCGACATCTTTATTATACTTAACACGCAGCAATTCAGTATATGCCTCGATTAGGTGGAGTATCGTATTCATCGACTTCTTCGGCATAATGCCGTTCTCCGCCAATGCCTCATTTTCGACCTCGTTCCAATGCCTATCGAATGCTTCTCTATAACCGTATTCATCAAGAGTTTTACTCTCAATAGTGTGGAATAAATCCATTGCTAATTCGATAGCTTCTTCATCTTTGCTAGCATCGTAATATGATGATAGCGCATATATGGCGAATGCCTGATTATATGTGTGTTTCATATCGTCGGCAACATTGCCATCTTTGTCAAGCATCCAGTAAACGCCGCCATGCTCGCTATCTACACAATGCTTATTTAGGAATTCGTATGCATGATGTGCGTATTCTAGACATTCTGCATCTTTTAAAATCAAATTGCAATTTGAAAAAAACCATAGAATCCGTGAATTGAGGATAACGCCTTTATCGGCATCTTTATCTAAATTTAAATCGGAATCCATGTAGCCATAGAATCCGCCCCTGTCTTTGTCGATTAGCGATTTCCAAAAAGGAATGATATTATTGTTGAGTTCATTTCTGCATTCATTTATCATATAATTCTTCCCCCGATTAAAGTAGTATTATAGGAATTTATTCATAACAAGTCCTGTAATTAATTTCGGATAAAAATAGGTAGACTTTTGAGGCATTTTCTCGCCAGCGGCGGCAACAGCACTAATCTCGCTAACTCTAGTAGGATTGAGTAGGAAGCAGCAATTCGCCCTACCGCCCTCGACTTCGGCAATTGCCTCGTCCTCACTCCTCGTATAGGTTAGGTTTATTTGATTTGCCATATTCTCCTTATCAATGCCGAATGCCCTCTCTAATATTAGCGAATGAAGTATGCTAACATCAAGTTCACAATATGCATCGGACGCATCTGGGAAAAGTGCTTTCATAACACTTTTATCACGTAAAGTAAGTACATAATAATTACTGCCTGTATAAAGTCCATATGATTTATACTCATTGTTATAATTATCTTCTAGCATTCCCTTTGTCTGTTCTAATGTGTCCACCTTAGTTATATCGAAGTTGCGTAAAATTTCCTCGTTATTTAATACATCGTCAATATTGAAATTGTCTAAATCACGGACAATTCTGTGCGTCGGCCATACAACTAGACCGTCATTCTCCATATTGACAAGCATCATGCAAACATAATCCGACGGAGCTTCGCCCTTTTCCCCGGATACAATTCCCTGCTCACGCAAGTGCTTGCTGAATGCAAGCGCCGTTTCATACCTGTGATGACCGTCAGCGATATAAAGCTTTTTATCGACGAATTTGGCCGAAATTTTCGCAATTT
Source organism: uncultured Clostridia bacterium (assembly GCA_938014915.1). GTDB lineage: Bacteria > Bacillota > Clostridia > Oscillospirales > Ruminococcaceae > JAAZLM01. The sequence continues at coordinate 18,640 of CALLQQ010000043.1, read as the reverse complement.
CATCGACATCGTATATGCACCATAGTTTATGCTCGACACCTTCACCATCGGTTAGTTCAATATCGGGCTCGCCCGACGACACATTGTCTATTATACTAAAAGTAGAATTATCTTCATCAATATACAGTGAGTATACTTGACTAAAGTTACAATGAGTGCTCGACATTAGATTGAACCTATCGGTCTTAGCCTTGCTGAGTGTTTCTTCGTGGGGGAGGATTATCCCCTTTGATAATTCTTCTAGTCCGACTAGGCAAATTATCCCCTTTACATTCTTCTTCTCGCCATGCGATAGGAATGACATCTCATACACATAGATGCCCTCTTTACCGTCTTTTTTTAGTATCTCATCTCTTAGCCATTCATTCAATGTGTTTCCGGCAGTTTTATATGGATCGTCCCCCTTAGGCAATTCAAGGCGGATAATATTATGCGGATTCACCGCTAGGTAGTTCTTCCTCTCCTCGTCACTGATAATATCATACGGCGGACACACAAGTGTAGAAATATCCCCCGCTTTATCAGTATTGTATCTGAGCCCCTTGAACGGTACAATTACAGCCATATTAATACTCCTTTCGTTCATTATATCTTATAAGCTTATTTGATACTGAATTTAATCCTGTCCGCAACATCTCTTATACTTCTTACCGCTACCGCATGGGCATGGTTCGTTGCGTCCCACCTTTTTCTTTGTGACTGTGGTGGGTTTCTCACCATCAGAGCCAAGATTTTCCGATGTTGGTTTTGCGACTTGCTCACGTTGCGGAGCTTCATCTTTTTTCAATTGTACGGATAGTACAAGGCGTGATGTTTCCTCACGAATTGCACGAATCATCTCATCGAACATATCGAATCCCTCGATACGATATTCGACAACGGGATTCTTCTGACCATAGGCACGAAGATATATTCCCTGTTTTAATTCTTCCATATCGTCGATATGTTGCATCCACTTGCTATCGACAGTTCTTAATAGCACAACACGCTCAATCTCACGCATTGTTTCACTGCCGAATTCCTTTTCTCTTTCCTCGTATATCTGCATAGCTCGCTGGATTAATGTATCGGCAATTTCTTCCCTCGTAATTTCGGACAGCTCATCACCTTCATACCTTAAATCATCTTCGGTAGTGAGCATTCCCATGAAGTGATCACGCAGCCCCTGCAAATTCCAATCGTCGTGAACTTCATCATCGAATAGATATAGGTTGACTGTTTCGGTGATGGTATCTTTTATCATATTGATAATACTATCTTTTATATCGTCGCCATCAAGCACCTTTTTGCGTTGGGAGTAGATAATTTCACGTTGCGTACTCATTACATCATCAAAGTTAAGCACATTCTTCCTTATGGAGAAGTTCTTACCCTCGACTTTTCTTTGCGAAGATTCGATAGTATTTGTGAGCATTTTATTCTCAATAGGCATATCTTCTTCTATGCCCAGCGTATTCATCATTCCTTGAATTCTATCTCCGCCGAATAGACGCATTAAATCATCTTCAAGTGATATGAAGAATCTGCTCTCTCCCTCATCTCCTTGACGGCCTGCACGTCCTCTTAGCTGATTATCAATACGTCTTGATTCGTGGCGCTCCGTTCCTAATATGAATAGGCCGCCTGCCGCCTTAACTTCCTGTGCTTCAGCATCGGTCTGCTGTTTGAATTTCTTCTCCAATTCGGTAAAAGTCCTACGTGCCTCCAGGATTTCCTCATCATCAGTTTCGGAAAAGCCCGTCGCCTCATTGATAAGTTCTTCTGTAAAGCCCTTTTTACGCATTTCATTCTTCGCCATGAATTCAGCATTACCACCTAGCACGATGTCCGTTCCACGTCCCGCCATATTTGTTGCGATTGTAACTGCGCCCTTTTTACCCGCCTGAGCGACAATTTCCGCCTCACGGTCATGTTGCTTTGCGTTCAACACTTCGTGCTTGATTCCCTGCTTTTTGAGTATCTTTGATAGAAGTTCTGAATCCTCGATTGATATTGTACCGACAAGAACGGGTTGCCCCTTTTCGTGGCATTCTATAATCTGTCTTACAGCCGCCTGATATTTACCTTTTTTCGTTTTAAATACGCTATCTTGGTGGTCTCTGCGTTTAATTGGCTTATTCGTTGGAATTTCTATAACATCAAGGTTATAAATCTCCCTTAATTCGCCCTCCTCCGTCATTGCCGTACCCGTCATACCAGCTAATTTATTATATAGTCTAAAGTAATTCTGAAATGTTACAGTAGCAAGTGTCTTTGACTCACGCTCGACCTTTACTCCCTCTTTTGATTCGATAGCTTGATGCAATCCGTCATTATATCTTCTTCCCATCATCAATCGACCTGTGAATTCATCAACAATGATAACTTGCCCATCTTTAACAACATAGTCTATATCGTGCTTCATTATGCCATGTGCCTTTAATGCTTGATTTATATGATGAAGAACTGTTATATTATCCGCATCCATTAAGTTCTCAAGGTTAAAATACTTCTCCGCCTTAGCAACTCCCGACGGTGTAATTGTCGCCGTTCTTGCCTTTTCGTCAACGATGTAGTCGCCATCAATATCATCATTATCTTGCTTATCATCAAGTTCAACAACTTTGTGCATTTTAAGTGTGCGCACGAATTTATCGGCGACGGAATATAGTTCGGTAGATTTATCGCCCTGCCCCGATATAATCAGCGGCGTTCTAGCCTCGTCAATTAGGATTGAGTCTACCTCGTCAACGATACAGAAATTATGCTCACGTTGCACCTTGTCCGCTTTATAAATAACCATGTTATCACGAAGATAGTCGAATCCCATCTCGTTATTTGTTCCGTATGTTATATCACTTGAATATGCTTCACGGCGCTCGGCATTATTCTTTGCGTGAATGATTACACCGACGGATAGCCCAAGATACCTATATACTTTTCCCATCCATTCAGCATCACGTTTTGCAAGATAATCGTTGACTGTTACGATATGAACACCTTTACCCGATAGGGCATTGAGGTATGCGGGCAAGGTAGCGACTAAAGTCTTTCCCTCACCGGTTTTCATCTCGGCGACTCGTCCTTGATGTAGGACAATTCCGCCGATAATCTGCACTGGATAATGGCGCATTCCCAATACTCTGTCCGATGCCTCACGACAAGTGGCGAATGCCTCAGGAAGTATATCGTCGACTGTTTCGCCATTTTCCAGTCTTTCTTTAAGTATTGCTGTTTGTCCTTTTAATTCTTCTTCACTCATCTGCCTATACTTTTCTTCTAGGGCGATGACCGACTCTTTAATTGGTTCAATCCTTTTTAGTTCCTTTTTACTATAAGAACCAAAAATCGCAGTTAATATCCCCATAACATACTCCTTTAAATCAAATTTAATTATAACAACATCCGTATAATTGACTATTACTATTTATCAAAATATTAGTAGAAACACTTCACCCATAGTAACAAATTAACATACACTTCCCATTTTACTCTTATATGAGTGTTTTGTCAATTAAAAATAGGCTCATATCGTATTCGTGACAAAAAATTATCAAAGTTTATTGTGTTTGTACACTTTTTGACTTGATAAATTCCCATTTTAACATTATAATAAGTGTAAAGCGTATTCATCTGGCAATATTAAGATGTACGCTAAAATGAATTTGCTTTGCTTTTTATTAGGACAAGTATTCTCTTAACACTAATTTAGCTAGATTTTGCAGGGCAAGACATGGAATCAGAAAGGAGTTTTCAATTTATGAGCTACTCTCAAGAAGTCGAGAGAATGTGTACTCTCACAAAAGGAGTTCATCATGGTCCCGCTCCAATCCCTGAAGAAGGTAAATGGGTAAAGGCATATCAAATATCCGATATTGCTGGACTAACACATGGCGTGGGCTGGTGCGCACCTCAGCAAGGTGCTTGCAAACTTACTCTAAACGTAAAAGATGGTATTATCGAGGAGGCACTGGTTGAAACAATCGGTTGCTCAGGTATGACGCATTCCGCCGCTATGGCTGGTGAAATCCTACCGGGTAAGACAATACTAGAGGCACTTAATACCGACCTAGTATGTGATGCAATCAACGTTGCAATGCGTGAATTATTCCTACAAATAGTTTACGGAAGAACACAAACAGCATTTTCCGAGGGTGGTCTGCCCGTCGGTGCCGGACTTGAGGATTTAGGTAAGGGGCTGCGCTCCCAAGTCGGTACAATCTATTCAACTAAGGCAAAAGGTGTCCGCTATATGGAAACAGCTGAAGGATATATCACCTCTCTTGCTATTGACAATTGCGGTGAAGTAATTGGATATGAATTCGTTCGCCTAGGTCAAATGCTAGAAGATATTCGCCACGGTATGGAAGCTGGCGAAGCTCTAAAGAAGCACACGGGCACATATGGTCGATATGAAGACGCTGTTAAGTACATCGATCCGAGAGAAGAATAAGAGAGGGAGGCGTAAGATATGGCAAAATTTGAAGGCCAAGCTAGACGTATGTCTAAGATAGAGGCTTGTCTAAAGGAATATGGTTTTACCTCTCTTGAAGATGCAAGAGATGTATGTCTATCCAAAGATATAAATGTTGACGAAATCGTTAAAGGTGTTCAGCCAATTGCATTTGAAAATGCTAGCTGGGCATATATTCTAGGAACTGCAATTGCTATTAAAAAGGGCATTACAAAGGCTGCTGATGCTGCCGAGGCTATCGGTATCGGTCTGCAAGCATTCTGTATCCCTGGCTCTGTTGCAGAACAAAGGGAAGTTGGTCTAGGCCATGGTAATCTAGGCTCAATGCTCCTAAAAGATCAAACTGATTGCTTCTGCTTCCTTGCTGGTCACGAATCCTTTGCTGCTGCTGAGGGTGCAATCGGCATTGCAAGGACTGCTAACAAAGCAAGGAAATCACCACTACGTGTAATACTCAACGGTCTTGGTAAGGACGCAGCTTATATTATTTCAAGAATTAACGGATTCACCTATGTTGAAACTGAATACTGCTTCGACACTGGCGAGATTAAAGTTGTTCGTGAAGTACCATTTTCACAAGGCGATAAATCAAAAGTACGTGTTTACGGTTGTAATGACGTTCTTGAAGGTGTCGCTGTTATGAAACTTGAAAAAGTTGACGTTTCCATAACTGGTAACTCAACTAATCCAACACGTTTCCAACATCTTGTTGCTGGAACATATAAGAAATGGGCAGGCGAGAATGATGTTAGATACTTCTCCGTTGCATCGGGCGGCGGAACAGGCCGTACACTTCATCCAGATAATATGGGGGCTGGCCCTGCATCATATGGTCTTACAGACTCAATGGGTCGTATGCATGGTGATGCACAATTCGCTGGTTCTTCGTCCGTTCCTGCTCACGTTGAAATGATGGGTCTAATCGGAATGGGTAACAATCCAATGGTCGGTGCTACCGTTGCGTGCGCTGTTGCCGTTGAAGTTGCCGCAAGGAACTAAATTTACTTCTATAATAGAAAAGCATTTAACCGATATCGGTTAAATGCTTTTTTTAGTTTGGTCTATTTAATCTCGAATAGGAATTTTGCGTTTTCCGTGCATTTATCCGCAACTTCCTGCGCTGGTATACCCTTAATCTCTGCGACTTTTTTTGCAATTTCCGTAATCATCGGCGAATCACATCTCTGCCCCCTAAACGGTGTCGGCGCCATGTAGGGCGCATCTGTTTCAAGCAGGAGTCTATCCATCGGTATAACTTCGCAAGCCTCAACCGCGCGCCGAGCATTATTAAAGGTAATTACACCTGTGAAGCTAATGTACATACCTATCGAAAGAATCTCTTTCGCCGTTTCCGCCGATCCAGAATAGCAGTGCATCACCCCTCTAGGTTGGTATTTTTTAAGAATCTCCATCATATCCTGAGTTGCTTCCCTACTATGGATAACTACCGGCAAGTCAAGTTCCCGTGCAAGTTCTAGCTGCTCTTTGAATATCTTAATCTGCAAATCTTTGTCATAGCCATCATAATAATAATCGAGCCCGATTTCACCAATTGCAATGACTTTCTCATTTTGTGCCATGGATTTTAATCTATCGGTATAATCGGCTGGGAGGTCTGCAACATCGCTAGGATGAATTCCAACTGCTGCATAAAAGAATTCATATTTATTAGCTAGATCAACACTCTTTTGCGAACGGGGGAGTGTACACCCGATATTGATTACCCCACTCACCCCTTTACTAGGTAGTGAGCGAATTAACTCATCTCTATCTTCATTAAAACGCACATCGTCATAATGCGCATGTGTATCAAAAATATTTTCTATTGCCATTATCTAATCTTACTGCCTTCCTTTAATTCATCATCTACAAATATAACCGTCGCACTGCCATCTTCATTATCGGCGGCGAGTATCATGCCGTTGCTCATCTCTCCACGGAGTTTAACCGGTGCAAGATTGGCGACGAGAATTACCTTTTTCCCGATTAAATCATCGGGCGCATACCACTTAGCAATTCCCGATACAACTTGTCTTGTGCCTTGTCCGTCATTCAGCTGGAGCTTTAATAACCTGTCCGACTTCTTCACAGGTTCACACTCGATAACTTTAGCGACACGGTAGTCAACTTTCGCAAAATCATCAATTCCAATCTCATTGGAATCTTCGGCTTTACCTGAATTCTCCTTATCGGATTTTGCCTCTTTCTCCGCTTTTTCTTCATTCATCTGCTCAATTTGCTGGAGCATTTTCTTAGTATCGATCCTATTAAAGAGCGGCTTGCCCTCACCGACTTTAGCACATGGTATTGTCTTGCCAAATGCGGATAGGGAATCCCACTGCTTAATATCGCAGTTAATCTGGTTAAAGATGCTCTTTGCCGTATTCGGTATGAACGGCGTGAGCATTACCGCAATGAAACGTATACTCTCAAGCAGGTTATATAATACCGTGCCGAGTTCCTCTTTTTTGCTTTCGTCCTTGGCAAGGACCCACGGCATCGTTTCATCAATATATTTGTTACTGCGGCGAGCAAGGCTCATTATCTCACTTAATGCGTCGGAAGTTTTATATTGCTCCATGAGCTGCGTTACATCTTTAGCTGTCGTAACCGCCTTGCTACGAAGTTCTTCATCGAAATCTGTTCCGTTATTCGGCGGCTGAATAGTACCATCGAAATACTTGTCCACCATTGCAATTGTTCTATTGACAAGATTGCCGATAGTATTAGCTAGGTCGGAATTATATCTTTCGATAAAGCCCTCATATGTTATGCTCCCGTCATGCGCATAGGGCATCTCCCTGAGTAAATAATAGCGCACCGCATCAACGCCAAAAAGATCGGCCAATTCGTCTGCATAAATTACATTGCCCTTTGATTTGCTCATTTTGTCATCGCCGATAAGCAGCCACGGATGCCCGAATACCTGCTTAGGTAGGGGCACTCCAAGCGCCATTAACATGATCGGCCAATATATCGTGTGGAATCTTAGAATATCCTTACCGATTATATGCACGTCGCACGGCCAGTATTTATTGAATTTATCACTACTACCGTCGGGATCGTATCCTAGCGCCGTAATGTAGTTCGACAATGCATCTATCCAAACATAAATGATATGCCCCTCATCGAAATCGACGGGGATACCCCATTTAAACGATGTCCTCGACACGCATAAATCTTGCAGCCCCGGCTTGATGAAATTATTCACCATTTCTCTTCTGCGGGACGCCGGACTGATGAAGTCGGGATTCTCCTCGATATGTTTTTCTAGCCTATCCTGATATTTGCTAAGCTTGAAGAAATACGCTTCCTCTTTAGTGAGATTGACTTTACCCTCGCAATCGGGACAAGCACCATTATCTAGCTGCGATTCAGTAAAAAAGGATTCACAGGCAACGCAATAATGCCCCTCGTACACGTCTTTATAGATATCGCCCTGCTCATATAACTGCCTGAAAATTTTCTGCACAGTTTTAACATGGTATGGGTCCGTTGTTCTAATAAATTTATCGTATGAGCAATTGAACAATTTATATATATCACGTATTTCATTTGCGATCTTGTCAGCATATTGCTGCGGCATCATGTTATTCTTCTTTGCCAGTTGCTCAATCTTCTGCCCGTGTTCGTCGGTCCCCGTTAGGAAGAAAACATCTTTCCCCATCATTCTTTTATACCTAGCTATCGCATCAGTAAATATTATCTCGTACGTATTCCCGATATGGGGCTTTTTAGAAGTGTAGGCTATCGCCGTTGTTATAAAAAATTTGTCACTCATTACCGCACTCTGCCTTTCTATAATACTTTATTGCTTTCTAGTTATTATATCACTTTTTGTCCATCAATACAATAAAAAAAGTGCGAGGCTTTTAAAAAAAAGCCCCGCCAAACGAAGTTAGACTAAAAAATATGTGTAGAACAAAAGAAAGGAGACAACAAAACGGATGTGTTAACATCATGATTATTATAGCCCCTCAAGATTAAAAAGTCAATAACATTTACAAAATTAATCCATCAAACACAGTAAATTTAGTCACTTCAACAAAAATGCGCCCCTTTTTTTATGTAAAAAGATAATAAAATTTGTATTAATGCTCGAAAAAATAGTATTATTCTTATATTCATTATAATCAATTTAATTAAATTATATTAAAATAACCGCAAAAACGCTACCGCTTAGGTGCGTTCTTGCGATTATTAATGGCTTTTGTTTCCGACCACTATCTTATGTGGTCATCCGCTTCCACCAGACTACTTCTTTTAAAGTATAGAGAAATGCACCAAAGAGCCGACAATCCAACAACTACATAAATAATTCTGCTAATTACGCTTGCTGAACCGCCGAATGCCCATGCTATAAGGTCAAATCGGAACAATCCGATTAGTCCCCAGTTTGCTCCTCCAACTATCAAAAAGAATAAAGCAATTTTATCTAACATAACGACCTCCATTCCGCCGAATAATAGCATGATAGTACGGATATACCGTTAGTTTCTTCGACAATATTAGGTGATAGGCTATAATTAATGCCTATCTACTTAATTAAAGTCACAGATATATTATGCACTCTCATTTTATCAATTATTCATTGTTGGCTACGATTTTTCTTTTTTTATAAATATTCGATAATCGTATTATATACCGATTTTCAGCAAATATTAATAGGGCAAGAGTTTTTTTAAAAAAACTCTTGCCCTAATTCCATCTTATTTTAACTTCTTTGCAAATTGTCACGTTTATAATTTTTTATAAAATCTTTATAAAAAATTATCGCCCGTTCAAGTGATTCTATCGATAAATTCTCATTAATGGCATGAGCACTAGCAAGCTGCTCATTCGTCATCATCAAGGGAACGAACCGCAACACACAGTCGCATATCTTAGTGTAGTGACGTGAATCCGTTCCAGCCATCATCACATATGGTATTATCGGTATATCGCCAAAGCAATTTGCAATGCTCTGCTCAACGTATTTATATGCGTATGTTTTCATATCTGCCACTTTTGAATAATCGAATCCCGTTATCATCTCCATATCAATATCGTGTTTCGCCGCTAGACGGGCTACCTTTTCATACGATTCTTCCAATCCCTGATGTATCATGAAGCGCATATTCGCCGTTACGCTTGCCTGCTGGGGAATAACATTCGCACCATTACTCCCTTTAGCCATTGTGAATACGCAAGTTGTCGAAACAAGCGCATTCGCCTGACCGCCAAGTTTACCCATGAAATAGGGGAGAATCGGACCGAATAGCCATAGATTCCCCAAAACGAATCTATATCGGAATGACATATACGGTGTCATAGCCTTATACATATGGCGGACTGGTTCCGTCAATTTTTTCTTAAAGACACGTTTGTTTTCGATAGTGTGCATGAATTTTACTAATCGTTCGAATGGATTGTTCTTGAATGGAGTGCTTGCATGCCCGCCAGGGGAATAGGCAGTGAATTTAATATTTGCACGTCCTTTTTCAAATATACCTACCATCGCACTGCTGCCGGACATTCCACCGGCGACACTCGACATTACTGCTCCGCCCTCATCCATAACTAAATCAAGTGTGATGCCTTTCTCATGCAAATATTCGACAGTCTTAATAGCGCCGTCGCCCGTGATTTCTTCATTGTTCGATGATGCAATATATACATCGCAATGCGGAGTTACACCGTCTTCGATTAGATGTTCGACAGCCTCCAAAATTGCACAGAGCGATCCTTTCGTGTCGACAGTTCCTCTACCCCAGACTTTCCCATCAGCAATCGTCCCTGAAAAGGGTTCATACTTCCAATTGCCTGTTGCTTCTACCACGTCCATATGCGACATTAGTAGAATTGGCTTAACGTCGGCGTTTTCGCCTTTCCATTTAAATAGTAGCGCTCCATCAATATCTATCTTCTCTAGTTTGCTATGAATATTCGGATACAACTCCTCAAGTTTTTTATGTAGCCGATAAATATTCGTCATATCTTTATTCCCGTATCTTGATACCGTCGGCACCTTTATAATTTCCGACAGTGATTTGGCATGCCGCTCTGGATCGATGCCACCACTCTCCATATCAAATTCCTTCCCATCGGGGAAGTCCTTCCCCATTCGTGCTGCATTGATAGCAGCTATTCCCATTAGCAATATTATAATGCTAAATATTATGAGAATTATATATAGTGCAAGCATATTTACCGCTCTCTTTCTTCTTATAAAAAAGTTTCTATCCATATACTATATTATATCATATATCGTCATAAATGCCAACAAATTAAGCTTGTTTAACGTGAATTCTGTGGTTTATGCTTTATTTATACGGAAAGTGTTCCCAATTTAAAATTGTTAATAAAAATTCTATGTGAATATTCTTTGCTCATTGCTATAATGTATTCTAGAACTGACCAGTCGGTTCTGGTGCAAAGTAGAACAAATGAAGAAAGAAGTGACTGAAAATTGTTATCTAAGCAAAGTGTTAAACGCCCCTTTACCGTAATAGTTGCAATAGTCCTTGTTGCTATTCTGGGGGTCGTGTCCTACATGAACATGACGGTGGATTTACTCCCTAATTTAAATCTTCCCTATGTCGTTGTAGTAACATCGTATCCGGGCGCTTCGCCAGAAGTGGTTGAAACGACCGTAACACGCTCAGTTGAGCAAAGTATGAGTACGATTAGTAATGTAAAGAACATACAAAGTGTATCAAGTGAACACTTATCCATGATTATCCTTGAATTTGTCGGGGATACAAATATGGATACTGCCGTTATCGAAATGAGGGAAAGCCTCGATATGATAAAGGCATACTTCCCCGATGATGTCGGCTCGCCGATGCTTATGAAAATCAATCCTAGTATGATGCCTGTAATGGTATTATCAGCCTATGTTGAAGGTGAGGATATTGGTACTTCATCAAGTTATATTGAACAGGAACTCCTCCCCGAAATTGAAGGTGTTGAGGGGGTAGGTTCAGTATCGGCAACAGGGCTGCTCGATAACATGGTGAATGTAACAATATCCCAGTCTAAATTAAATAAATTAAATGAAGATATTGCTACGGCGGCAGATGATGCCTATAATGCTGCAATGGCGGAAATGTTCCAGCAGATCGCTCCATCATTGCCAGCGGGCACAACTCCGGATATGCTCACTCCGGAAATGCTTGCTAGTCTTGGTATCGAATTGCCGACTGATAAGCCTGAAATACCAACGCTAGATGTTACAACTGAAATGCTAGAGGGTATTCTCATGGGGCAGAACTTCGCCATGCCAACGGGCAGCATTGAAGACGGCGATTCGTCGTATCTAGTGCGTACGGGTGACAAGCTAACTTCTATTGACGATGTGCGTGGTCTGACCGTATTCTCAATTGAGATGGATGGATTTGAGAACATCACATTATCCGATATTGCCGATATTGAAGAGCTAACTAACGCAGGCGAACAATATGCGAAAGTATCCGGCAATGACGCAGTAATGTTAACAATTCAAAAGCAATCCGAATATTCGACAGCCGATGTAACAAAGAGAGTATGGGACAAACTTGACTTACTTGAGGAGGAACACGCAGGAGTTACATTTGATAGCTTGATGGATCAAGGTGATTATGTAAACATCATGGTTAGCACCGTTATTAAGAACCTAGTATATGGTGGTATTCTTGCTATAATTATTCTGCTCCTATTCCTAAAGAGTGCAAAGTCAACTTTCATTGTTGGTATGTCGATTATAATCAGTGTTACCACGGCACTCGTTCTAATGTATTTCTCCGGAATTACAATGAACGTTATATCAATGGGTGGGCTCGCCGTCGGAATTGGAATGCTCGTTGATAACTCGATAGTCGTTATAGAAAATATCTTCCGCATGAGGTCGGAGGGTAGGAGCACAAGGGATGCCGCTATTGACGGTGCAAAGCAAGTTTCGGGCGCTATCATTGCATCGACAATTACTACAATTATCGTGTTTGTGCCGATAGTATTTACAAGCGGAATTACAAGACAACTATTCGTCGATATGGGTCTTACAATAGCATTCTCATTAATAGCTAGTCTTGTTACCGCATTAACATTTGTGCCAATGGCATTCTCATTAATGTATAAAAATTATCGTGAGCCTAAGCAAAAGCTATTCAATAAATTCCGCAACGCATACGGTAGGGCACTTAATTTCACACTTGATCATAAGTGGATTGTAATCACTTTCGTTGTTGTGATGCTTGGTGCAACAGGCGGCATTATCTATAAGATGGATAAAGCCCTCTTCCCTGAAACCGATATGGGCATGATAGCCATTACTGCTGAAATTCCCGACGATTTTTCAACAGAAGACGTCTATGAAGATCTTGATAAGATAAGTGAAATTGTCGGAACAATTGACGAAGTCGAAACCGTCGGCGCAATGTATTCTGACGGTGGTCAAAGCTCGCTCTCGATCGGCGGTATGGGAATGGGTGAGAATTCGGCAACTATATATGCACTCCTCAATGAGGATAAGAAGTTATCAACATCACAGGTAAGTCAGATTATTCGTGATAAGACTGAAGATATAGGCATGGAACTATCTATTTCCGGCGGTTCAATGGATATGGCAATGATGAGCGGTCAACCTGTGGCAATAGAAATATACGGTCGTGATCTCGATACATTGAGGGGACTAGCTACGGACATTAGCGACATTGTAACAAAAGTTGACGGTACAATAGAAATAGATGACGGACTAGATAAAACAACGCAAGATGTGCGTATTACCGTCGATAAAAAGAAGAGTATGGCGCACGGATTGACAGTAGCACAAGTATTCACGGCCGTTAATGAGGAAATTGCCAGCACTAAAGTTGCAACTCAGGTAACCGACAATGCAACTTCTACCGATTATGACATCTATGTTCATGATGACAGAATTACTACTACAAATAGCATAGATGATATTAAGAAAATTGAGATAGAATCACCAATGGGCGACTTTGTAAAAGTGGGCGATATCTCGCAGGTCGATTATGGAGAAGGATTCACCTCCATCAATAGAACTAATCAAGAGAGGGTCATTACTGTTTCAGCATCATTGAATGATGGTTATTCTGCCGACAGCGTAAATAAAGAGATTTCTTCTTTGCTTGATGAATATGAATTCCCAGAAGGATATAAATATAAAATCGGCGGTGAGATGGAGGCAACTAATGAAGCGTTCGGCGATTTACTACTAATGCTACTGCTTGCAATTGCATTCATCTATCTTGTAATGGTAGCACAATTCCAGTCACTGCTATCGCCATTCATTGTAATGTTCACAATACCGCTTGCATTCACGGGTAGTTTCTTCCTGCTATTTGCACTCGGTATGGAGCTTAGCATTGTTGCAATGATAGGAATTATCATATTAGTCGGTGTTGTCGTCAACAATGGTATCGTATTTGTTGACTATGTAAATCAACTTAGAGATAGTGGTTATGCGAATAGAGATGCGCTAATTACCGCTGGACGTGATAGGATTCGCCCTATTCTTATGACTGCTGGTACAACGATATTTGCTCTAGCGACGGCGCTATTCGATAATAGCCAAGGCGCAGAGATGATGAAGCCGATTGCGGCGGCAACTATGGGTGGATTAATCTATGCAACGATACTCACTCTATTCCTAATACCAACAATTTACGATATCTTCCACCGCAAGCCTGCAAAAATTCAGGACTGAACGGAGGGTAGATGTGTCAAGGGATGCTAAACGGGTTGCAATATTTAATGCAACCATCGGACTATTAGAATCTACAACAAATCAAAATGATATTAAAATTTCCGACATTGCCAAAGATGCTGGTGTCGGAAAAGGGACAGTGTACGAATACTTCAATAGTAAAGACGAATTGCTGCAACTAGCGGTAATTTACGGTATAGAACAGCAATTCGTACAACTTAAAACCTTAGAGATTGACGGGGGATTCCACCAAAGTTTCACTACTGTTATTGGGAGCCTTGATAAGAAGATAATGAATAGTATTATCTTTTCTAAAGCATTGATATTTCGGCAACCTGCTAATAATCTGCATTCGCTAGAAGAAGAACTCTCTAATACGGTGACACGTCTGAAAATAGTCGTATACGATATTTTTCGTGTCCTATCGGAAAAGGCAGCCGACGAGGGATTGATTAAATCAGATTTTACCGATTCAGATTTGTATTTCATCATCGGTGGAATAGTAATGGTCATTGTAAATTATCGACATAGCTTTTCCCCGTATAGTGACTTATCATGTGATGAGTTATATTCAATGCTAGCCGATAAATTCGTACAGTTCCTAAAATAAAAAAGCAATAAAAAAATGAGCCATCACTGGCTCATTTTTTTGTGAAGTCTTTTACAGTTTCAATACAATTCCAACAACTGCCGCACCAGCAATATAGTAAATCGGGTGCTTACCAATTGTATTAGTTAGCGCAACTATAATCGCAAATAATATTAAAGTCCTAATATCGAATAGGTTTAAGAAGTTATTTGTACTTTCATATAATTCAAGATTGAGTACGGATGTAGTGAATACCTGATAGCCTGCAACTGCAATTAAGGCAGTCACGGCAGGACGTAATCCGTAAAAACCATCTTGCACAAGTTTATTTTCATCGAACTTCGCAAGGAATTTTGCAATTATGATTATTATTATTACGGATGGGGTAATTAGTCCGACAGTAGCAACAATTCCGCCGAATATGCCGCCCAAAATTCCATTCAGGGAAGACCCAACTGTGAAGCCCGTATACTTTGCCATATTTACACCGAGAGGTCCGGGCGTAGATTCGGAGACGGCGATCATATCCGAAAGCATCGCCTTATCGAACCAAGTGTATTTATCAGCCATATTGTAAAGGAAAGGCAGTGTAGCAAGACCGCCGCCGATAGCAAATAGCCCCGTTTTAAAGAACTCATAGAACATTAGAATATATGTCATTGCCTTTTACCCTCCACTCTCTTAACGAATATGCCCACAAATAAAGATGCAATGACTATATAGACAGGCGAAAGATTAAACACAATCGAAACAATAAAAGACACTCCGAATATAATTATACCAACAATATCTTTTATCCCTGTTGTCCATATTGCATTCAATACAAGTGCTGCGACTGCAACACGTATTCCAGCAAAGGCATGCCCCACAACTGCATAATGCGAAAAGTTCTGCAAGAATGCGGCAATGGTTATAATGATTAGTAGTGACGGCGCAACGACACCTGCTGTTGCGACAATGCCGCCGATTATGCCCGCCTGTTTATATCCAATGAATGTTGCCGTATTTACTGCAATGACGCCAGGAGTACATTGCCCGACGGCATAATAGTTGAGCAATTCTTCTTCCGTTGCCCATTTATATTTATCAACAGCCTCTTTTTGAAGCATTGGTAGCATTGCATATCCACCGCCGAATGTAAATGCGCCAATACGAAAAAATGCACCGAATAAACTTAATAGCTTTTTCATTTTGTTCTCCTCCTTACTATTACAATGATACTTTAAAAAGAGCCTTTTTTCAAGCGAGCCAATTATATTTAACTTCATCATAATATAATTTGCTTACATTTAATAAAATTATGTACTTTGTTAAGATATATTTGTGTATATAAAAATGAACCTCACTATTTTTTAGTAAGGTTCATTATATTATATGTGACTCGTCTTTTTACTTGCCCTTAATTCCTTAAAGAAATCCGACAGCAGCGCCGAACATTCTTCCTGCATGAATCCGCCCTCAACTACCGGCATATGGTTGAATGGCACCTTTGTTAGATTGATGAGTGAGCCGCATACTCCGGACTTCTTATCATAAGCACCGAATATAATCCTGCCTATCCTTGCATTGACAATGGCACCATAGCACATCGCACATGGCTCCAGCGTTATATAGATGCTGCAATCAATCAGCCGCCAAGATTTAAGATGTTTAGACGCATTGTCAATTGCTATAATTTCCGCATGGGTGAGCGGATTCCTGCTCGATTCACGCAGATTATACCCCTCGCCGATAATTTCACCATCGGGTGAAATTACCACTGCACCAACGGGAACTTCCCCTATATCAAAGGCTAATTTTGCTAGTTCTAGCGCTCTATTCATATATATCACTGGACGCACTCCCTTATTAGATGCCATGATTAATGATATAATTATAGCAAATCAGCCCATCAATTTCAATGTGCGGACTTTATAACATGATATTCTCATAAATAATAATCCACAATTCTTTTAGCTTAGTAATGATCGGTATTCCAACTTTCATTGACGACGGCGCAAAAGAATAGTAGTCCTCCATATGTGACAATGCGCCATTAATCGGTGATATATCTATAATAATTTTCCTGCCCATTATCTGCATTGCTAATGTGTTAGCATCCCCTTTAATCGATTCAAATATAGATACATCGGTATTGAATGCTACTTGAGTTGAATTTATATATACCATCATTCCCGTATATATGAATAGTATTATTATCGCAATTATCATCAGTGTCGATATATATACCGCCAACATACTTCTGTTTCTTTTTGTTCTTCCCATTCTTCCTCCTATTTTAAGCTGAGTAATGCTTTTGCTATTGAGTCGCCGATTAGTTCCGCCGAATATACGGCTTGATCAAGTGAGTTGGAATATGCTCCCACCTCTATTAGCAATGAGCCCGTCGTCAAATCCTGATTATACTTCCGATAATCGAATAGTACCGCCCTGGTCAGCCCTTTATTATCGCTCTCAATTTGTTGCTGCAATAATGATGCAAGACGGAAGTTCTTGAGGTAATTCGGCATATTCATCGTACCATCATCGCAGCCGGAAATTATCATAACTTGCGCAGCTTTTTTCCCGTTAATTTCCGCTATCGGGGCGATTCTATCGCCATTTTCCTGCACAATCGCATCCCTATGAATATCCAGCACTACCTTTATCGTCGGGTTTTCTTTAAGGATTTTTTTAACTGTTACGGCGCTCCTCTCATATGAGCCGTTATACGATGGATTATCGTGAATTGTCTTATCATGAATTACACCAATGCCAGCATTCTCAAGTTTTTTCGCCAATGCCTCCCCAACTTTAGCAACATTCTTATCTAAATCCTTTGTGCGTGATGGGTGCGAATTATCATAATAATCCCTCTCATACGGCTCAAATCCCTCGGTAGTATGTGTGTGCATTATCAGCACTTCCGGCTTTTTATTAGCCTTAATCTTAAAGTCGGGCTTCTTCTTTGCCTCTTTTACTAAAGTTGCATTTTTTACAGAAGTTGCATTCCTAACCTGCCCTGCAACATCAAGATTGATGAACCTTGTACCTTTATTTGCGCCATAATTCTTGAAAATAATTTTCCCGTCACGCTTGCCCTCTTTTTTTTCTTCCTTTTCATCTTTCTTTTTTTCTTCCTTTTTCGTATCGTCACCAATACCGTCATTCAATGTTACAAGCCCCTGCGTATCGAAATATATTTCATCGACTGTATCGGTATTAATATATGTCAATAATTCGTTCTCTATTGCTAATTTGCCACCTTCGGCAAGGGTGATTCCCGCCGATAAAATAGCAGCCTTTTCAGCGGCGCCCGCCACCATCGGGAATGAATTCACCGCAAGAGATGCAATAACCGGCGATAGCATTATTGCTGATATACATATTAAAATCTTCTTAGGATTCGGTCCTTTGCGCCTCCTAGCCATACGGATTTCCCCCCCACATATCATAGTTGAGCTTTCGCCCTTAACTAAATATATGCAGCTATCCGACTAAACATTCTATATCTTGCACACTTAACGTTGGTTGCAATGCGCTGTTTATTCCAAGCGCTACGAGCCGCGCGGCACGGTCAATGATAACATCAATTTCCCTAGGCGTCACCATCATTGTGCGCCCCTTTTCTGAAATTTCCTTCGCTGATGCGCTCCCCTCCATGCCGAACATTTCATGCGCTATCGTCGTCATATCGACTACCGTCGGCACACCGATTGCAATTACCGGCACGCCGATGCTTTCCTTAGATAGTTCTTTTCTCTTATTCTGCACTCCCGATCCTGGTGAAATGCCCGTGTTCGTCACCTGAATTGTACTGCCTAGCCTGCTAATACTTGAACAGGCGAGGGCATCGACTACTATTACAACGCTGGGATTCAGCTGATTGCAAATTGATGAAATTATTTCCGCCGATTCCATTCCCGTCTGCCCT
>CALLQQ010000042.1 GCA_938014915.1 uncultured Clostridia bacterium | reverse complement strand
ATATCCCCAGACGATTGGTTTCTCATCAACATGGAACAAGGAACTTCTTCACGAAATTGGTACTCAAGTAGGGAATGAGGCAAGGATTATTCATCAAAGGGATAATCTATTCAGTCTGATGATTTGGTCGCCGACAGTCGATATGGAACGCGACCCAAGATGGGGCAGAACCGAGGAGGCATACGGCGAGGACCCGCATCTGGCTGGCGAATTGTCGAATGCATATTGCCATGGTATGCGTGGCGATGATGATTTTTATCTAAGGCTGATACCGTCACTCAAGCATTTCTATGCTAATAATAATGAGGAAGGTCGCTCAACCGATTCTGTTTCGATGCCGCCACGTGAGAAGATGGAATACTATCTCAAGGCATTCGAGCCATCAATTCGCAGTCAGGGCGCATTATCGGTAATGACGGCATATAACAGCATTAATGGTGTGCCGTGTATCATGCACCCCGATGTGCAAAACATTTTAAAAGACGATTGGGGACTGATGTTCGTTGTAACTGATGGAACGGACTTTAGCCAGACTGTTAATGCGCATGAATATGTAGATGACCATGCGGAGTCGTTCGCAATGACGATTAAGGCAGGCACGGATAGCTTTAATGATGATTCAGATCTAGTAATAGCAGCGGCGAACCGTGCATTAAAGCTAGGCATGATTACAGAGGCGGATCTAGATAGAGCATTGTTCGATATATTCAAGGGGAGATTCAGACTGGGCGAATTCGACCCGGTAGAACTTAACCCGTACGGCAATGTTGATGAGAGCCTACTTTGCAGTAAGGAACACGCAGAGAGCTCCCTCCAAGCTGCTAAGGAAAGCATCGTAATGCTGAAGAATGATGGAATTCTTCCGCTTAATAAGGATAAGAAAGTTGCGTTCATCGGTCCGCTTGCTGATGAGAATTTCAAGGATTGGTATACGGGACTTGCTCCATATGAGGTTTCCCCATTGGAGGGAATGCGCAGTGCATTCGGTGAAGATAAGATAACTCACCATACTGGGAATTGCCTAGTAAGACTTAAATCGAGGAAGAACGGCAAGTATGTGACATTCGATGAAAATGATAAGGCGCTCAAGGCGACTTTGACTACACCGGATGCGAATTCCGTATTTGAACTCAATGACTGGGGATATGGAAGTAAAACGCTGAGAAGTGCGACTACACGCCAATATGTTACAAGCGCCGATGGCAAATTGCTTTGCAACGGGCCTGCAATTTGGGGCTGGTTCGTAATGCAAAAGCTAAACATTGACGAACATGGCGACACGGGCGGATTTGTAATTCGTGACTGGTGGCAGAATGAATTCACACTGTCGGGCGATGTGCTAACATCAACGCAGGCAGGATATATTCAGGACGATAGGCTATTCGATATTGAAATCGTAGATGATGGAATTGAAAGTGCTTGTAAAATAGCACGGGAAAATGACTATGCTGTTGTCGTTGTTGGGAATAGCCCCGTTGTCAATGCTAAAGAAGATTATGATAGGGAAGATATAAACCTACCCCCATATCAGGAGGAGTTAATTAAGGCGGTATATGCGGCGAACAAGAACACAATTGTGCTAATCACCGCAAGCTATCCATTTGCAATGAATTGGGCAGATGAGAATGTGCCGGCAATGCTATATTGTTCGCATTCAGGACAGGAACTTGGCAATGCGGTTGCGGCGGTATTGTCGGGCGAGTATTCGCCGTCAGGTCGCCTTTCGATGACGTGGTATAAGGATATTACGCAACTACCGTCAATTAAAGACTACGACATTATGAAGAATAAAGTTACCTATATGTATCTTGATTCAGAACCACTATATCCATTCGGGCATGGGCTGAGCTATGCGAACTTCAAGTATAGCAACCTCTGCCTTGATAAGGATAGCTATGGCAAGGGCGATGTGATTAAAGCTACTATTGATGTAACGAATACGAGCGATATTGATGCGCATGAAGTTGTAGAGCTATATGTGTCAATTGAAGAAAGTAAAGTATTCCGTGCTAAAAGGCAGCTAAAAGCATTCGAAAAGCCATTCATTAAGGCGGGCGAAACCGTGACAGTCGAGCTAAGTGTTGATACGGACGAGCTACGCATTTGGAACGTTCGCAACGATAGCTACACCCTAGAAACGGGCGATTACAACATTCAGATTTGTAAGAATGCCGATGAAGTAATTACCGAGAAGCAAGTTAGAATCACAGGTGAGGAAATTTGCGACCGTGATTTATCATGCGGCAAGATAGAGGCGATGAACTTCGATGATTATCACAATGTAACCCTTGGTGAATGTAAAGAGGGCGGCGTCGCAATTGAGAAATGCGCCGGCACTGCTATCTACAAGGACTGCATCTTTGATGAACAGACTAAATTCATTGCTCGTTGCGCTAACGGGAAAACTGGCGGAACGCTCACAATCAGGATTGATTCAGCAGATGGTGAAATTATCGGTGAATGTGAAGTGCCACCAACTTGCGGTTGGCAGATCTGGGAAGATTTCGAATGTGCAATTAAGCCACTCAAGGGCAAGCACGATATTTACATTAGCTTCAGCTATTGGACAATATCCCTAAAGGAATTCGAATTCGTTAAATAAATTGGTATTAAAGCGGCTTCTTATGCATATGCATAAGAAGCCGCTTTTTGCATTCGTCTTGCAATTAGCTATTAAGATTTAACTAAAACATAATTGAATTATAAGACTGTTTAAGTTATGAAAAGATAGGCTTAGGTAAAAGTTTGTTTAAATTGAACAAAGAAAAGGTTGCATTATACTACATAATGTTCATTGACATAGAATTAAAAATCTGCTATCATTTATAGTACAGTATCCAATTCGGCAATTTACAATTAACTTAACTAAATTTAACCCAATTTTGCCGATTGCATTAAGATTAATATCATTTGCTCATATTAGGGCATGATATATTATTGTTTGGATATGCCATAAAAATTTATAGGAGGAAATGAAATGAAAATTGCAAGAATACTTCTCACAGGCTTAATTTGCTTCTCGATGATGCTTAGCTTTGCAGCTTGTGATGGTAGCAAGGAGAGCAAACCTGTTGATCCAAAAACTTCACTCACTAGCGACCAGCAAGATGTAATTGATCAAACTGCATCTTCACTGCCAAAGATTGAGCTTGAAAATAAAGATGTAATTTGGCTTGCTTGGTGGGAACTAGCTGAAGAAGATGCCGAGGTTGCTCTATTTAAATCAGCATACGGTGGAAACATTATTAATAGGTTTACAAACTGGGAGAACCGCTATACAACGCTATCGGCACAGGTAATGGGTGGGGACGCACCTGATATCTTCCCATTTGAGGCTGACAACTTCCCAACTGGTGTAATTAGCCAGATGTATGCGCCTATTGATGATCTTATCGATCTAGAAGACGATGTATGGGCAGATACTAAAGAAATTATGGAAAAGTATAAATGGGGCGACCATTATTACTGCGTAGTACCTTATACATATGAGGGTGACTTACTAATATATAACAGAGAAATTATCGATGAACATGGTTTAGATGATCCATATGATCTATATGTTCAAAATAAATGGGACTGGAAAGCATTTAA
Organism: uncultured Clostridia bacterium; assembly: GCA_938014915.1. Lineage (GTDB taxonomy): Bacteria > Bacillota > Clostridia > Oscillospirales > Ruminococcaceae > JAAZLM01. The sequence continues at coordinate 4,088 of CALLQQ010000042.1, read as the reverse complement.
AGATATGTTGCTTGACTTCGTCGATAAAGATGAAGATAGGTACGGTCTAGGTGGATGGAATCCTGAGTACGCATTAATTTCTACAACAGGAGTTCCAATGATAGGAAGTAAAGACGGTCAACTTGTTAACAACCTAAAGGCACCTGAAGTGCAAAGAGCTCAAAAATTCCTAGGCGAGCTTAATGATGAAGGTCTAAACTACCCATTTGAGGAATTCAACTGGTCGGATAACCTATCATTCATTGCCGAAGGTAAGATGCTATTCTACGCAGGAGGATCATGGCAAGTTAAGGACGAATTCTGCAACCCACTTAAGCAGGATATTGGCGATAAGGTATTCTTCGTACCATTCCCTAAGGATCCAGATGCTGATAAATACTATCAGGACGTTACAAACGGTGCTGACGTACATATGCTAATCAAGGGCGCTCCAAACCCAGAAGGTGTCGCTGCATGGCAGAACGTAAGACGTGTTGCAAAATACGATAAAGAAGCAGATGCAGTTGGACGTCAAAAGATGATTGATGATTACAATATGAGTGAAGAAATGCTTGATTTCTTTGATGAGTTAAGAGCACCAGGTACTTTCTCACCTGTATTTGACTTTAGAAAAGGTCTAGGCACAGAGATTACTAAGGACGGCGGACCACTAGAGAATACAATCCACGGTCCATTCAGAGCTGGTACATCATATATCGAGCTAGTTGAAGAAAACTATGATGCTATTGATTATGCATTGAACGATATTAATAAGAGCACAAACTAAATAAAGATTAAAGCTAGTAGAATTATTCTACTAGCTTTATTTCTTGTAATAAAAAAGGTAGAAGGAATGGTATCATCCTTCTACCTTTCGATGTAGATAAATCCTACTTAACTTCAACTGAAGCGCCAGCTTCTTCAAGTTTCTTCTGGATTTCTTCAGCGTCAGCCTTAGAAATACCTTCTTTAACTGCTTTAGGTGCAGCCTCAACAAACTCTTTCGACTCTTTAAGTCCTAGACCTGTAATGTCCTTAACAGCCTTGATAACAGCCATTTTAGCATCGCCGAAGCTTGTTAGAACAACGTCGAATTCTGTTTGTTCTTCGCCGCCGCCGCCAGCATCGCCAGCACCAGGAGCAGCAACTGCGAATGCAGCAGCCGATACGCCGAATTCTTCTTCTAGAGCTGATACTAGCTCGGATAGCTCAAGTACGGTTAGAGCTTTAACTTCTTCAAGTAGTTGTGTAATTTTTTCTGAAGCCATTTAATTTTCCTCCAATAATTTCAAATTTAGTTTTGCATTTATGCAAATGCATATTATGCACTTTCTTCTTCTTTTTGCTCTGCAATTTGCTTTAACACAATTGCAAGACCTTGAATTGGACTGTTGAGTCCACCGAGAACTTGTGCGATGAGGGTCTCTCTTGAAGGAAGCTTCGCATAGCGGGAAACTTCAGCAACGTCGATTACCTTACCGTCAACAAAACCAGCCTTAACATTGAAAACTTTCTTTAACTTTTCGGACTTCTCAACGATGATTTTCGCAGCAGCAATCGGATCTTCCTTACTTAGTGCGATAGCAGTTGAGCCCTTAAAGACTTCATTCAATTCCTCAAGTGGGGAATCTTTAACTGCGAAACGTAGCAGTGAATTCTTCACTACAAAGTAGTCTACTCCTGCCTCACGCAATTCACGGCGAAGTGTTGTATCGTCCTCAACGGTTATACCCTTGTAGTCTACTACAACACCAGCAGCAGAATCTTTTAGCTTTTCGGTTAAGTCTGCAACAATACTCTGTTTCTTCTGTAATACTTTTTCACTTGGCATAATTTCACCTCCCGAATAATGCAATAAAATAGCCCTTTCCGCAGACCGCGAAAAGGGCATTAGTCGCAAATTAACGGCGAATATCGCCATAAAAATAACAACAAAGAATGCGCTTCCCTCGGCAGGCGGATTTCTCCTTTAGGAGTGATATACACTCACCTGCTGTCTTAAGAACAGCTTTTTCATTATATCATAATTATTTTATCATGTCAATAAGTTATATTAGTTAAAGTTGCTAGTGTTAATGCGAATACCAGGGCCCATTGTTGAAGCAACAACGCATGATCTTATATATTGCCCCTTAGTTGCCTTAGGTTTAGCTTTCATAACAGCATCTAGCAATGTGTTGTAGTTCTCTTCTAACTTATCAGCACCGAACGATGCCTTGCCAATTGGGCAGTGAATGATATTCGATTTATCAAGACGATACTCAATCTTACCAGCCTTAGCATCATTAATCGCTTTTGCAACGTCAGTTGTAACTGTTCCCGCCTTTGGGTTCGGCATTAATCCTCTAGGACCAAGCAATTTTCCAAGACGGCCCACAACGCCCATCATGTCGGGTGTTGCAATTACAACGTCGAAATCCATCCAATTCTCAGATGTGATTTTCTGCACTAAATCTTCTGCTCCGACGAAATCGGCGCCAGCCTCTTTAGCAGCTTTCTCATTATCGCCTTTAGCGAAAACAAGCACTTTAACGTCTTTACCAGTACCATTCGGCAGAACGACTGCTCCACGTACTTGTTGATCAGCATGACGTGAGTCTACTCCCAAACGAATATGAAGCTCAATTGTTTCGTCAAATTTTGCTTTTGCAGTTTCACAGGCAAGCTCAAGAGCTTCTCTCGACTCATATTGGCTTGTGCGATCAATTAATTTTAGACTATCTACATACTTTTTGCCTTGTTTCATTATAATTTCCTCCTTAGTGGTAATTAGCGGAATTATCCTCCCACTTATCAAGCCCTAGTCGATGACTTCAACACCCATTGAGCGAGCTGTTCCAGCTACCATCTTAATTGCCGCATCAATGTCAGCAGCATTTAAGTCGGGCATTTTCGTCTGCGCAATTGATTCTAGTTGTTCTCTTGTAATCTTAGCCACTTTGTTAGTGTTTGGCTCACCTGAACCTTTGTCCAGTCCGCAAGCTTTCTTAATAAGAACGGATGCAGGTGGTGTCTTAGTTACAAAAGTGAAAGAACGGTCAGCATATACTGTTATAATAACAGGGATTAGCATGCCGGCATCTTTCTGTGTGCGATCGTTAAATTCCTTAGTGAAAGAAACGATGTTAACACCGTGCTGTCCTAGAGCAGGACCAACAGGTGGTGCTGGAGTTGCCTTTCCAGCCGGGATTTGTAATTTTATTATTCCTACTACCTTTTGTGCCATTTCGTTTGCACCTCCATATAACGTGGTAAATGTCGGGGCATTGTGATTTACCCCTCCCACTGCGAAGTTATCTTAAAAAACCTCGCATATTAACGCGCATTTAGCGCACTAATACTAGGCGAATTGCGTATATAATGACGATTATTTAATCGTCAACTTTCTCAACCTGTGTTAGGTCAAGAGTTGCAGGAGTTTCACGACCGAACATTGAAACAGTTACTTCAACAGTTCCTGCATTAAGGTCAATTTTCTTAACAATACCAACAAACCCTTCAAGAGAGCCATGGGAAATTTGAATACTATCCCCGACAGAAAGATTGGATTCAACCTTTCTCGTTTCGACACCGAGTGTTGCAACTTCTTCATCGGTGAGCGGATTGGGTTTAGAAGCCGGCCCGACAAATCCCGTAACGCCACGTGTATTACGCACGATATACCACGATTCATCAGTCATGATCATTTTCACCAGAACATATCCCGGGAATAATTTTCGTTCAACTTCTCTAGTTTTAGTGTCCTTAATTTCCGTTACCATCTCTGTTGGAACCTTAACTTCAGGGATTAAATCTTGAAGCCCACGGTTTTCAACCATTTTTTCGATATTCTGTGCTACCTTATTTTCGTAACCAGAATAGGTATGAATAACATACCACTTTGCTACCTCCGGCATTTCGTCCCTCCAAGTTAATTGTTTGTTCTAATCGGTTCAAATAGCATTATGCCTTCAACGCAAATTTAACAATTTGCGAAAGGACAGCGTCAAGCCCACCAACAAAAAGACCAGAAATTATCATAGCGATAATTACAATAGTTGTGTTGTTGATGAGTTGCTTTTTTGAAGGCCAGACTACCTTTTTAAATTCTGCCTTTGAATCACGAAAGA
>CALLQQ010000041.1 GCA_938014915.1 uncultured Clostridia bacterium | reverse complement strand
CAATCCTCATCTTCAATGACTGCATCGTCAATCTTTTCAATGTTGTCAATTTCATCAAGTCTGCCGATATATTCGGGTGCATGGGCGATCGTATCCGCCCTCTTTACCGAAAGTAATCTTCTTATACCCTGCTCCGATAATCTATTCATCCATCTTGCAACGCTCTTTTTATTCGGGTGTATTTGAGCATCATGATACCTCACAAGTTTAGATATATATTCGGTTGTCCTAGTCGGGTATTTGAGTCTTTTCAATATCCTTTTTGTTAGAATTGTGCTTTCCTTACCATGTCCGTAGAAATGCCCAACTCCCTGCTCATCAACCGAAAATGATGACGGCTTGCCAATATCGTGAAAAAGCATTGTCAAGCGAACTTCTAGCTCTTTTTTGCTCTCGCCGACGGATTTTGCGGTGTGGCGCCAAATATCAAGATTATGATATTTTGTGCGCTGGTCGAAATCGAACATCGGTGTAATTTCAGGAATAATTACTGCAATAACATCACGATATTCATTAAGAATTCTCTCAACCGCCTCCCCCATTAGCAGCCCGTTCAGCTCTTTTTGAAAGCGTTCTACCGATATATTTTTAAGCAAATGCTTGTTCCTATGAATACTATCGGCGGTGTGTGATTCTATCTTAAAATCTAGCACTGATGCAAATCTGAGCGCACGCATTATACGCAGTGCATCTTCTGTGAATCTATGGTCGGGGTCGCCAACGCAGCGGATTTCCCCTTTTCGAATATCGTCGACACCACCGAACAAATCGACAATGCCCGTGCTATCATTGTATGCTAGTGCGTTCATTGTAAAGTCCCGCCGTGATAGGTCCTTACTAATATCGTTTGTGAAAACTACCTGCTCGGGACGGCGATTATCAGCATACTGCCCATCAATGCGATAAGTTGTTATTTCAAGCGGCATTGACTCAATTATCACCGTCACCGTTCCATGCTCTGTGCCCGTTTCGACAGTTGTATAATCTGCAAAAATCCCCATAATCTCGTTCGGTGTTGCACTCGTTGTAATGTCCCAATCATGCACATCAAGATTACATATTCTATCACGAACACATCCACCAACGATATAGGCTTCATGCCCGCTACTTTCAATTTTTGCAATAGCACTGCTCACTTGTGACGGCATATTAATTTCCACTGTATTCTTCCTTTTCTATGTCATAATTATAAATCGTCCGCATCCTGCTCCGGTATTTCATCATTACTATTGCTAGTACCCGTATAACTTCCTAGCGGATCATTCTGGAGTGAACTAGCATTGACAAAGGCATTCGCTGCCTCCATTGCTGCCTTTTGCGGCTTTTGTTTATTTTGCTTGTTTTGTTTTTTCTTTTTATTTTGCATATAAATCACCTCAAAATTATTATGCTCATATCGCCAATTTATATGCTGAAATTCGTCATCAGAATACCGTAATTGTATCATAGAAGTACATCTTTTTCAATCTTGCAATATCATATTGTATGTGTTAATATAATAGTTATATTATATGCTAGGAGTGTTGTAATGAATAACTTTTCACCACCAATCCGCGAATTTGCTCCGCAAGAATCCCCCGTTAACAACATTGATAACAAAATCGGACTTAAAAAAACATCTACAAAAATTGGCGTTTTCATGATAATAGTTTTCACACTACCTATAATTGGGTCCGTATTCCTAGGCCTTTTAATGGCTATATTAGGTGATAACGCTCCCGCTTTTCTCTTTCATGAAAGTTTTAATTTTATATTTTCATTTATTTTTGCGTATGCGCTGCCCATTCTAATTTTAATTGGGCTGGTCGGATACCCCCGATTTAGCAGAGTGCATCCGCTCTATCCCGGATCACAATATAGTATGGTGCAATCTATAAAGTTATTCCCCTTTGCGTGGGTAACGACAATGGGCGTTAATCTTTTTACCATCACACTTTTTAAATATTTGTCTATATGGTTCGGTATTCCTGAAAGTACAAATCCGATCGATTCGATGGTGCCCACAAGCACGACGGGCTGGATTATTGCAGCTATCTATATTTGCATTTGTGCGCCGATATTTGAAGAAATCTTTTATAGGAGGATAATTCTCGGCTCGCTCCGTCGATATGGCGATACGTTCGCTATTGTAATATCGGCAATCCTGTTCGGCGCCATGCACGGGAACTTCAGCCAATTCTTCTACGCATTCGCACTTGGATTAATATACGGATATATCGTTGTAAGGTCTAATTCGATTATGCCGGCGATACTCCTTCATGCGCTCAATAACTCAATTTCAACCTTTGCACTATATATTAGCTCGAATGAGAGAATTGCCAGTATCGGCAAAAATTCGGATGTTTTATCGTTAACCGAACAGGAAATGGCATTAACAGGCCTGCTAGGGCTTTTCGTTATTGCCCTAATCGGATTCGTTGTTCTAGGATTGATACAACTAATTAAATACACTATTACTTACATCATAGCCCGTTCGAAAAAGACGCATATTTCCTTCCTGTTCAACAATGTGGAAGGATTAACGCAAAAGCAGAAATACGGCATCTTCTTTTCTAGACCCACTATAATTATTACAATTGTGCTTGCAGTATTAACTTTTGCTGTTGCATTATATTCCTCAGCAATTAATGAATTCCTCATATCAATCCAGCAGCAAATATCGTAACATAAATAGATTAAACCGAACCATTAATGGTTCGGTTTTTTGTTATGCCTGCGTATTTTCATGCGTATTGCTGATAGCCCCCTCTTTGGGAGTGCAGAAATACAATTCATCAACGCAAAGTAGAATTTGCACCTTTTCCCCTTTGGGAATTTGCTTTTCATCGGTGCCTACGGCATTGACAACATGGTTAATGCCGCCGTAATCTACTTCAATCCTGCCATAGCCATCAGGTTCAATATCTTCTATTACAATTGCTTCTAGATCAAATAAATCATCTTCTTTTATTCTTTCCAGGCTCATTTTCTTCCTCTGCGGATAGTATATTATGATACTACTTGTTACCGCGCCTATTAAAGCACTCGGTAACGAAAATGCAGCTGGAACATCTAAAATAAAATCAAATATCCAGCCAATCACACCGAAAAAGCTAATCGCAACTAGTAAATATATCGGACTAGTCGGCATAATATATGCAGCGCTCCCCGTGAATTTGGGGAGTTTTATTCCTATTTGCTCGAACTTATTAAATACTTCCTTACCATAAACGAATCTTATCATAATAAGAATACCCATTAGAGATACACCAACTATAAAGGTCATGGCATAGAAAATACTCATGGCTACTTATCTTCCTCCTCGGCAGTTTCATCTAAATTAACCTTGATTAATAACTTCACAATTCTTTGCTCGCTTGTTTCTTTAACCATTATTTCAAATATTCCTGCCTGTGCAACATCGCCCGCATTAGGGATTCGCCCGAGTAATTCTAATACCCATCCGCCAACGGATTTATGCGTACTCTCTACGGTATCAATTGGCAAGTCTAACTCTTCTAGCATGTCATGCAAATTGAGTTCGGCGGATACTTCATATCGATTCTCGCCAACTTCTAATATCGGGTTATGTATCTCATCATTTTCGTCC
>CALLQQ010000040.1 GCA_938014915.1 uncultured Clostridia bacterium | reverse complement strand
TCCAATCGTTATATGCATTATAGCTTCATCCACTTACTATTTTGCTGCTCTTCTCTTGATGGTGAATGTGCATACGCTCAAGTTCCGCCTTTGCACTGCTATCAATTACTACGCTGTAACGATTGTTACAGCTCCTACTTGATTGAATGAACTTTTCACATATATCAGTTTAAAACATTATGCCGCAATACTGAAAGCCTTATAAAATGCTCCTGTTCATCACATTCTCGGCGAGCTTCAATTGCATTAACAAGCAAATTCGCAAAAATCACTGTTACATACATTTTAGACTAGATTCCCAATTAATCTTCATATGGTAGATGCGAATATCCTTCATTAAATAACTTCTGAACCTTTTTATCTAACAAGGGGTGGAAGATTCTACTGAACCACTCCTTCTTGCCAAAAAACTTCACTAGCACTGGGCTTATACGATAATACATCTTAATAAAAATCCGCCCGTACCATTTATTTTTAAGATGAAAGTCACGGTATCTTCTAAGTATCCATACACTTGGGCAGTCATAATCGCCATAGACGGCGGTAGCTATATAACAACCACCTGTATCTTTTTTCTGCTCGGGCTTTTGCTGAGATTCTGCCCCTTCCTGCTTGAGCTTGGAGTGGGCTATTCTCTTTGGGGATTTGGACTGCTCAATTCCCTCCACAAGCCTTTTTCTAATGTATTCGACATCTACTCCATACTCAACCCAGAAAACTATTAAAGGTATACCCGCCTCCTCACAAATGCATTTTACCTTGAGGTCTCGCTCACGCCTTTTTGCGGTCTTATGAGTTTTATCATGAATTTCTATTAACAAGACTGGCTTGTAATTTAGGTCGAATACACCAATATCTATATTTCTGTATAGCTCATTTTGAAACCTAAAATCACCAGTTTTATTTATTACAGTCGCTAGATTAACTTGAGATTGGGCAAAGTATCCCTCTGGCAATACCTGTTTAATCGCATCGAAAAAAGTCTTCTCAGTACTGGTAATTAACGATGGCTTTACCTCGTATAAATATTCTTGACTCAATTTTATCACTATCCTTAGTTCATTATTTACAAACAATTATACTATATCCACCTAACAAAATCAAGCTTTCTTAACAATGAATCAATAACATTCCTTGTTAATGTAATTGTTGTATTTATTACAAAACAAAGCTATACTTGTAATAGATATGCAAGTGTAGTACAATAGGATACGTTATATGAAGGAATTCTTATGGAATTAATGCCTTATAATAAAGGGAGGCTAATGATGAAAAAGTCAAAGAAAGCATTTAATCTTTTTATAAGCTCTGTGATGATAATTGGTTTGCTATTACTTATTTTTATAGCAGTGAAACTAGCTTCAGTGCCAAAGACTCCAGCAACAGTTGAACGTGTGGAGGAAGTTTTAGCCTTACATAATTATGTTAGTGTAGACACAACTCAAAAATACTTAGATCAATCATCGGGTTCTAGCTTGATTAAAAGCATAGGCGCAGAAAAGGAAGACATTCGGTTTCAATTTTTTGAGTTCTCTAACGAAAGTGGCGCACTTGATGCTTACCGAAAATTCCATTCTCTCATAATACGGACAAGAAACAGTAGTGCTAGGGTAGAAACTAAAAACAAAATGGCGAATTACAGCACATATACTTTAAGGACGGATAGCCTGTATTCAGTAGTAATTTATGTTGGGCCCACCGTGGTATATGCGGAGAGTAATTCAGATAATGCCGTAGAGATAAATCAAATTTTATTTGCTATTGATTATTTAAAAGAAGGCACTTTTAAAGTAATGCCGTCTTTGAATCAAGTGTAATAGTCTTTTTCACTATACTGTTATTATTTATGACATGGTTGAGTTGTCGTTGGTTATGGTTGATTGTATGTAATAGTGCAGGAGTAACAAAACAAGAAGTCAGAAATTATCGTAAAAAGAATAATAGTAAATTCTTCATCAATAAGAAAACTTATTTATGGCTTGTGCATCGATCAAATAATTCAAGCAAATTTAAATGGTTATTTGCTGTTTATCAGCTTTTAATGACGCCAAGCCGTATCTGTATAGGAGTTGCTGTTGCAGGATATTTTATTCAGTCTTTGAACTATACTATCAATCTTTTAATGGTAACTGGTATAGGCATATCGATAATAATGGGCATAGCTAACGTTATATATAATAAGATTGTAGAGAAAAAGCTAAAAAACTAATTCGTATCCATAGTGGACTAATATTAGCAAATTCTATTTGTTGGTAGTGTTAAAAGAAGAATTATAGATATTTGCAACACCGATAATATATTCACAATTTATATAAGCAACGCTTTTTAAAATCGTAGAGAAAGTTCATGGCATTTTATCGATCTTTTAGGCATATAGATGTAAAAAGATTATGGAGGGTGAACTGATGAATAAAGTTGCTAAGAAAAGCGGATATTGAATTGTTTTGAATATTCTGCTATGGAGTGCATTGTGGGGGATTTTTGAGGCGACGGTCGGGTATATTATACATTCTGTTTCCTTTAAATTTAGTTGGTTAATTTGGTATCCGGTAGCGTGTTTCTTCATGTCAAATGTATATCGCAGAACGGGGAAAGTCTATTCAATATTTTTCATAGGGATATTCAGCGCATCTATAAAAATGCTGAACCTCTTCCTTCCGGGGAGAGTTGATAGGGTAATTAACCCGGCAATTTCAATAGTGTTTGAAGCCATGACTATGGCGGTTATCGTATATGCAGTGAACAAGCTGCTTGCTAAAAAGGACAAAAATATAGCAGTAAAGGCGTTAAGCGCCTTTGCGATGAATACAAGTTGGCGGCTGCTATTTATTCTATATTGCCTATTCATTATGCCAACTTGGATGCGTGAAGTATCGATAGTTAGCACCTCGGAGAAGCTTATTCCATTCATCATAAAGCAGAACCTATATACCAGTGTTCTAATTTTTATAGGCTATCAGTTTAAGCCCTATATTTTCAAGCCCATCGAATTCCTAGAATCCATACTTGCAAATATAAGAAAGAACTTATCAATTAAGTCCGTGCCGATTCTACAATGCAGTGTTGTCGCTTTACTGCTCGGTATAAATATAGCATTACAATTACTGCTAAGATAATATCGAAATTCCACCTAGATATCTAGGTGGAATTTTATTTTCCCCGATTTAAGCCCATCTCCAGTGGCGAATTTACACACTAGATTGCGGTATAATTACCAAGTATAAGGTCAAAATATAGTAAATACAAAAAATCTATACCAACGGAGGATAATAATTAATATGAATACCGCAATCGGTAAAAACATCAAGCGAAAAGATGCTTGGTACAAAGTCACCGGACAAGCAAAATATACTGATGATTTCCCCACTTCGTGCTTGCTAGATGCTCGCCTTCTCACAAGCACATATGCTCATGCACGAATTAAAAGGATAGATATTTCTAAGGCGCTAGGTGTAAAGGGTGTAAAGACAATTATAACTGGTGCGGATTGTCCTGAATTATTCGGTCCACTATTGCAGGATCGCCCTGCTCTAGCTCGGGATATAGTGCGTTATGCTGGTGAGCCAATTGCAATAGTAGTTGCCCAGGATAGACCGACGGCAGAACAGGCCGTTCGGCTAATAAATGTTGAATACGAACCACTCCAAGTAATTTTAACACCGTCACAAGCGTTAGCAAGTGGCGCACCACTCTTACACAGTAATGTGAATAGTTATCAGAAAATGCTAAGCGATATATATCCCGAGAGCGGAACAATATTGCAAGCAGATACCGCATGAGGAAGGGTGATGTTGATAACGCATTCAAACGTTGCACCTCTATTGTAGAGCAGCGGTTCTTCCTCCCGCCATCGGACCACCTAGCAATGGAAGTGCGAACCGCAAGAGCGCAAATTCTATCCGACGGCAATGTTCTCATCACTACATCATCGCAAGCGCCATATTCGGTAAGAAAGCAATTGGCGGAAGCATTCACAATTCCTGCTGGTAAAATCCAAGTTAAAGTCCCTTTCGTGGGGGGAGGATTCGGGGGTAAAGCGCCAGTAACATTAGAAATTTTAGCGTATCTAGCATCTAGGAGCGTGGGGGGTAAGGCGGTAAGGCTGACAATTCCCAGGGAGCAAGATATGGCGAGTATGCCATGTCGATTAGGGCTAGAGGCATTAATTAAAATAGGCGCAGATGAGAATGGACTTATCCAAGCTGCCGATTTAACGTATTGGCTCGATTGCGGTGCATATACTGATATCTCACCCTATATGTCAAAAGCCATTGCAATGGATTGCACGGGCCCGTACCATATCGAGAATCTAACTTGCGATGCTATGTGCGTATACTCAAATCACACTTATTCAACTTCCTTTAGAGGATTCTCTCATGAGGGATATACATTTTGCATTGAGCGGGCTCTCGATATGCTTGCTAAAAAGTGTTCGATTGATCCGCTAGAATTTCGAATAAGAAATGCCATTCGTGAAGGTAGCACGACACCGTCGCAGGTTGGTTATTCGCCAAGTCTAATTGGCGACTTGAAAAAATGCTTGACTCAAATAAAGGAACTGGCAAAGTGGGACGGCGGCAATGCAAATGCAATTAAGAAAAACACAGTAAAAGCCAAGGGAATCGCTTGCTTCTGGAAAACGGAGAATCCGCCTACCGATGCTATATCGGGGGCGATGATTACATTCAATCCTGACGGAAGTGTTAATTTGAACACTGGCGTAGTTGAGATGGGCTCAAACGGGCAAACGCATTTAGCGCAGATGCTAGCAGAAAAGTTAAAGGTTGATGCAAGTCAAGTCCACGTTGTAACATCGGTCGATACAAGGACCGCTCCCGAACATTGGAAAACAGTGGCGAGCCTTACCGAACATATGGCAGGTCATGCCGTTGTCAGGGCGGCAGATGACTTGCTAAGTCAGTTGCGAAGTAACGGCGCCCAAGCTTTCGGCTGTGCTGAAAATGAAATTGAAGTAGCTAATAGCAGAGTATTTAATAGGAATAAGCCTGAATATTATATTGAATTCAAAGATATTGTGCAGGGATATAAATCGAATACGGGCGAATCGATTGGTGAACCAGTTCTAGGGCGGGGCGGTTTTATGCTCAAAGGTTTATCAATGTTAGATCGCCAAACAGGCAAGGGGCAAACAGGACCCGAATGGACACTCGGCGCACAAGTTGTCGAAATTGAGGCGGATATTAGCACATTCACCTATCGAATCCTCAATGCTACAACTGTAATTGATGTCGGCAAAGTGATTAACCCCGAATCGATGACGGCATCAATCATGGGAGGAATGTCAATGGGGCTGAGCCTTGCAAGTAGGGAATGCAGCACCCACAATAAAAACGGAATACCTAACCACCCTAATTTGCGAACCTATAAATTGCTCCATATTGGGCAGGAACCAAAATATCACGTCGGCTTTGTAGAAACGCCGGAGGAGCAGGCACCCTATGGTGTGCGTGGCTTTTCCGAACATGGAATAATTGGAATGCCGGCGGCTCTAGGGAATGCACTTTCAAATGCGTTCGGCAAGCAGCTAACAAAATTGCCGCTCACACCTGAAACAATTTGGCGTACGGAACAGGGAGGAATTAATTCATGATAGCATTCGATTTTGATTATTATCGCCCCGCTACATTAGATGATGCAGTAGATGCTTTTTTACAGGCGGAATCTAAAGGGGGAGATGCTCTTTACTATGCAGGGGGGAGCGAAATAATATCAATGTCACGTGTCGGCAGTATAGAGCCGAGCGCCGTTATCGATATTAAGAATATCCCCGAATGCTCGGATCTGATAATTGATAAAAAGCATCTGAATATAGGTTCAGTATGCACACTCTATCAAATAAGTGAATCGAATCTTTTCCCATTGATGAAGCTATCTTGCGGTAGGATAGCCGATCATACTAACCAGTGCAGAATTACTCTAGGTGGGAATTTATGCGGCTCGATAATTTACCGTGAAACAAGCCTACCCTTATTACTCTCCGATGCGCACATCACATTATACGGGAAAGATGGCAAGAGGAAAGTTCCATTCGATAGTGTATTCAATGGACGAATGCAGCTATCCTCTAGTGAGATGATAGTAAAGATTCATATTCCTATTTGGGCATTGTCAGCTCCCTATTTTCATATTAAGAAAACGGCGAACGAAAAAATAGATTACCCCCTCATCAGCATTGCCGCCATTATAAAAGGCGACTATATTCGAATAGCATTTTCGGGAGTGTGTTCTTTCCCATTCAGGAGTAAAAAAATTGAAAAGGTACTGAATGATAGGAGCAATTCGATTAAGAATCGGGCTAGGCGGGCAATATCATTATTACCCGATGAAGTCCATTCCGATGGGGAAAGTTCGGGAGAGTATCGCCTTTTTGTGTTGGAAAACACTTTATTAGAAATATTAAAGAGGTGGGAGAATGGTAGAATATAGAGGTAAATCGATAATATCGCTAAATGTAAACGGGGAGATGCATGAGGTAACTGTGCGCCCCTCCGACACATTACTAGATGTATTGAGGGAGCAACTCGGTCTTACATCCGCAAAGCCGGGATGCCTGAATGGAGATTGCGGTGCCTGTACAATTGCGGTAGATGGGCTCCCCATGAAATCATGTTTAATGCTTGCGGTCGAGGCACAGGGTCATGAAATTCTGACGGTAGAAGGGCTAGGGGGAATGGACAAAGTTCAAAAGGCATTCGTAGATGCGAATGCCTTTCAATGCGGGTATTGCACATCGGGCTTTTTGATGGTATTGCATGCTTTAAGAACGCAGAAACCAATTATGCCGGCGGAAATTGAAGTAGAGGAATGGCTACAATCCAACATCTGTCGATGCACAAGCTATCAAGAAATACGTTCCGCAGTGAAATTAATGTATGACGATACATTGAGTAATAAGGCGAACCAGTAATTTTGATACGTCTGTAAATACACATCAAAATTTAAATGGAACAAGGTGCGACATTGTCGCACCTTGTTCCATACTTATTATAAATACATGAAATCCGATTATTTCACTTAATAACTAGGAATTACAATAGAAATTCAAACAATCTTACAATATAGGATAGAATAGTTACCGCCGCCCTCTTTACAATATTAACGGGTACTTCCTCAATGCTATCACTTTGAATATACTCATAGTCCTCACCAACAACAAGGCTCTCTTCTATATATTGCATTAACCCATCGTCAAGCTTTTCGGCGGCTTCAGCACTGTGGATTACCACCATGGATTCCGTGCTTAAAAATGCACTCCTAGGATCCACATTAAATGTGCCAATTGCCAACAAATCATTATCAATAGTGAATGCCTTTGCGTGTATTGAATCTTTTGACTGATATTCAAAGATAGTAATACCGCTGTCGACCAGCCTTTTCCTATGATTAATATAACCTGAGAAAGCTGGGTAGTTAGGTGTGCTAGCTAGGGAATTCGTCAGAATAAATACATCGATATTTTTGGTATCGATGCCATCTAAATAGCTTTTTGTCATGGCTTTACTAGGCACAAAATAAGGACTTTGTACAAAGATTGAGC
This sequence comes from uncultured Clostridia bacterium, assembly GCA_938014915.1. Lineage (GTDB taxonomy): Bacteria > Bacillota > Clostridia > Oscillospirales > Ruminococcaceae > JAAZLM01. The sequence continues at coordinate 4,865 of CALLQQ010000040.1, read as the reverse complement.
TTTTTGCCGATTTCATCAGCTTAGTTAACTCATACCAGCACCATGGCTCTTTAGAAAACCTCGTTATCGGATTGTGAATAAAAGTTATCTTATTTGTAGGAACGGATATATCTAATAGCCGCGAATACTGCAACATTGTATCCTGATGGAGTTCCTTTGCCTGTGCTAGTTTATCGGCTAACTCCCTTTGCTTTTCGGTTCCCTTTTTCTGTCGGAATTTATTTAACCTGATGCTCAAATCTTCAGAATATTCGTGGCTCCAAATTTCATTAAAGTAGCTGGTCATCTCATTAATAACACTTGCCGATTCATCGGATTCGGTATTAATTATGATAACGTCCCTATCGTTTGTTACTGCTTTCGTATACCAGTCAGGATTGAAGTATTTATCACCTATATTCCTGCCGCCAATCATGCCGATTTCATTATCGGCAATTATGTATTTATCGTGCATTCTATTATTAATCGTCCAAGGCGTGATTAGACTGAGCGGTTCATATAGCTTAATATCAATATTAGGATGCATCATTAAGGCATAGAAAATCGACTTCAGCTCACCTTTAATACCGTGGAACATCCCATCTAATAATAGGTTAACCTGCACATCTCTATCGGCAGCATCGAGCAATGCGGCGAAAAACAATTCGGAGGATTCACCCGAATCAATGGAGAAATATGCGATGTTTAGGCTTGTTTGCGCATCACGAATTATCCCCATCCTAGCGAGTCCCGATTCTAACGGATCTTCAATTAGTACAACTCTATCCGGACCGGTTTCGTCAGAATAATAATCAATGGAAGAGGATTTTGCAATATATTCGCTGGATACCTTCTTATGTTTGATGAAAAGCAATACACCAGTAGTGAATGCGTATATAACCCATATAATTGCTGCTATTATTGTAAAGCGAAACATATTCTTTAATAGTAATTTTATCGTTAATTGAGATTTCATTTCTTAAACCCTTTCATCGTTGCTTAGTTTATTATAACTCACAAGTTATATGTAGTCAAAATTCTACAAGCCGACAAAATCAAATGTTGGGTAACTGTTACTTGACATACTTATTTTAACATAGTAAAATTACATTAAAGATTAACCAATGTTTAACGATAACTTACAATTATGTAGATAACGAATTGGCTACATAATCATTGTATCATTTCAAGGAGAATAAAATGAATAAAAGTGGGACCACACCAAAGTATAGCACTTTTAGCAACTGCATTTATGTAATCAAAGATGCATTCAGGAACTACCCATCTATAATATTTATAGCGGCGTCTTTATCAATAATGGCGGCACTTAATTCGATATTATCTACATATCTACCGTCGCTGGTGGCACGTGGGCTTGAAAATTCATGGGATATTGCAAAGATTCTGATAGGGATAGCGGTATTAGTAGCAGGTATCGGCATACTTGATTTGCTCAATTCCTACTTTAACGGTCTTTACACAGCAAGACAATCGGATTGCCGACAGAAGTTCATTCTATATATTGATAATAAAGTAATGGAATGCGACTATCAAAAGCTAGAGAATTCAAAGATGCAAGTTAAGATAGATAAAATCTTGAACATAATTTACGGTAGCGATACCTCCGTTGGTGTGAATGCAATTCATTATGGTATGAAAGATCTTTTTGTTGCGATAATAAGCATCATATCTTTTATTACGATAATACAAAGACTGCACATTATGATAGTGATAATAGTTATAATAACATCTTTAATACATATGGGATTCAGCCAGATAATAAACAACTATATCCGCAAGAATAGAGAGCAATCCGCCCTATCCGAAAAGAAAATAAACTACATGAATGGCAAGCTCACCACAAACGAATATGCAAAAGATATCAGGGCATTCAATTGCTCATCTTGGCTCATTAATAAGCTGGAATCCTTTATTAAAGAAAGAGGCTACTGGTTCGAGAAAGAACAGAAAAAAGTGACTGGAATTAATATTGCTAGGATATCACTTAACCTTGCTTATGATATATGCATTAACGGATACGCAGTATTTGCAGTTATTAAAGGGTGGATATCTATTTCAGAGTTCATCTTCATTATTGGATTGATTTCTCAGCTTTCAATTCAAGTGAATAGGTTCTTCGGTGTTTGGAATACCTTGTCGGCCGGGAGTAAAGATGTCACCTTAATACGGGAATTCCTTGAAGATGATAATAGGAGTCTAAAGGCGATTAATTTAATGGACAAGATAGGGAACGAACCCGTAACGATATTTTGCGATAATATATCGTTTAAATATAGCGAAGATTCGCCATATATAATTCGTAACTTAACATTGAAAATAAAAGCTGGGGAGAAAGTCGCCCTTGTCGGGGCGAATGGCGCAGGTAAATCAACTTTAATTAAGTTAATTTGCGGTTTATATAAGCCGACGAGCGGAGAAATATATATCAATAACTATGCAATCCACGATATTGAATCTAGAGAAGTTTTCAAGATATTTTCAGTAGTATTTCAGGAATTTGTGCTATTCCCGTTCACCGTTGCGGGCAATGTTGCAATGCTCCCCAATGCGCAAATTGACTATGATAGGGTGAGCGAATGTTTGAATAATGCCGGTCTAACTGAAGATGATGTGAATCTCAATTCTAGAATGATAAAGGCGGCACACGAAGATGGAATTGAGCTATCCGGCGGTCAAATTCAAAAGTTGCTGATAGCGAGGGCGTTATATAAGATGCTCCAGCATTCCTACTTGATGAACCGACCGCCGCACTTGATCCACTAGCAGAGGAGAATTTATATAATAAATATAATGAGCTGGTAAGGGGCAAGACATCTATTTTTGTATCGCATAGACTAGCCAGTACGAAGTTCTGCGATAGAGTTCTATTCATGGACGGCGGCGACATTAAAGCAAGCGACAAACATGCGAATTTATTGCACTCTTGTGCTGATTATGCGAAAATGTTCAATGCGCAAAGTAAATATTATGATGATAAATTATCTTCGAGGGTGGGTGAGTGATATGGCAAGACGTATAAATAAAGGCAGGATAAAAGAGCTATCCTCCCTTATTAGCAAGTATGATTCATCTATTCTATACTACATATTAACGCAGTCCATCATAAGCGGAGCCGCATACTTTTTCAGTACATATATGGTTGCCTTGATAGTGGATAAATTGTTCGATAAAGTGCCGTCGAGAGATATTGTTAAAACGGTGTTATTCATGGTTATAATAGATGCATTATTTGCAATAATTATGATGATTTTGAATAGGATAATAAATAAGAATCAATTCTATTTAAAGCATAAATACCAGCAATCTAAAACACAGGCAGTATTCAACATTGCTTATGAAGATGTTGAAACTTCGCAGTTTGAGGATTTACGAAATCAGGTAAGATTCAGCGATGATAACATGGGTACATTCAATGCCCTGATAGGGAATTTCACCAGCCTTTTTGATAGTATTATTATGAGCGTTTTCGCCATTGCAGCATTGTGCGTATTGATAGCTCAGGTAATTATATCGGGGGATAGCAAGTTAGTTTTTCTACTACCACCATTCATATTAGTAATTGTAATCACGACAATTACATTAAAAATCACAAGAATAGTGCAAAGGAAAGTGCAGTATAAATTGCCATCACTATATGATGAAATGACGACAGGTAATAGACTGGCGATGTACATTGCAAATAGGGTTGTTTACAATTATGGCATGGGTAAGGATATTCGTATCTATGATAGTGCCGATATGATTAACGAGGAACTTACCGATATGCACGGGCGAATGAGTAGGAACTTCAAGCAGGTAGCATTAATCACGGGACTACCCCATGCGACATCAGCGGTTAGCACGGGCATCGTTAGTGGTGTCGTATATGCATTAGTCGCTATAATGGCGTATCTTAAATATATTTCTCTTGGTAATGTGCTATTCTATGTAAATACCGTGCAAAGGCTGATTAGCAATGTAACAAGTCTATCTTTCACAATAGGCGAATTCGCAGTTCTAGAAAGTAGGCTCACTCATAGTATGAAATTGTTGTCGATGCCAATTGTAGAGCAAGACTATTCTGACAGTGATGTGAGCGCCCAAATTGCAGATAATGCGCCTTTAATAGAGTTCCGTCATGTATCATTCCAATATAGTGAGTCCGATAAGCTAATACTTGATGATATATCGCTCACAATAATGGCGGGCGAAAAGATCGCTATCGTTGGCAAAAATGGCGCAGGGAAAACTACCGCCATAAAATTGCTATGTAAGCTTTATAAACCGGATTCGGGCAAAATTTATGTTCGCGGCAGGGATATTTGGACGATACCCGATTCGGAATATAGGGAGATAGTTTCTGCTATTTTTCAGGACTTTAAGCTATTTTCGTTCTCAATCGGGGAGAATCTTGCCCTAGCAGATGAATATGATAGTGAAAGGGCGGAGCAGGCACTCCTTCAATCGGGATTTTCTAATCGGCTCGGAACGTTGGATAAAGGTCTTGATACGGTGCTTTACCATGATTATGATGCGAATGCCATCGAATGTTCAGGTGGGGAAGCACAGAAGATAGCAATCGCAAGATGCTTATATTCAAATTCTCCCATTATGATTTTAGATGAGCCATCTTCCGCACTTGATGCTATATCGGAGGCAGAAATATACGAGAATTTCAATAAATACTCTCTTGATAAAACGGCGATTTACATATCGCATAGGCTATCAGCATGTAGATTCTGTGATAGGATTCTTGTAATAGATGATGGGCGCATTGTACAGGAGGGAGCGCACGAACATCTTTTAGAGCAGAAAGATTCACTATATAGTGAGATGTGGCAAGCCCAATCTAAACTCTATCTCTGAAGTAGGAATTGTTAACAAAA
>CALLQQ010000039.1 GCA_938014915.1 uncultured Clostridia bacterium | reverse complement strand
ATACTATCAAGGGATCTTCAGCTATGATGGGGCTTGACGGATTATCGGGGCTTGCTCATATAATAGAGGATATGTTTTATATTATACGTGAAAATAAAAATATTTCAACCAACATTGAACACCTCTATGATTTAGTATTCAAGAGTTCGGACTATTTTAAGGCTGAAATGGACAGAATTCTAGATTCCGACTATGATGAAAGTGATTGCAGCACGCTCAAGAGCGAGATTGAAGAATATATCGGCGAATTAAAGGGCGGGAATTCCAGCGGTAATCGTGCAAGCGGTAAGACGCTACATAAAGAGAACGATAAAGATGTGGAAAAAGAATATGAAGATATGGGCATGACGACAGTGAGAGTATTGTTCGATGCTGATTGCAAGATGGAGAATTTACGTGCATTTTTGCTAGTGAACAATATTCGCCATGAATGTGAGCATATCGAGTATGAGCCTGCCGATATTGAAACTAATGCCGACAGCGCAAAAGAAATTATCGATAATGGCTTTATGCTACATTTCATTCCATCTAATTCGAAGGAAGAAGTTTTCAAGCTAATTGAGGAAACCGTGAATGTTGAATCTTATGAAGAGATTCAACCTAAGGAAGATGTAGAGGAAGAGAAGGCCAAGACCGGTGGCAAAACTACCGATGTAAAGCCTGCCGAGATTGACAAGATTAACAATGCAATCAGCAGCTCAAGGGCGGGTAAACAGAGCCTTATCAGCGTCAATTTAACTAAACTTGATGAATTACATGATATTGTGGGAGAAATTATAATAACTGAATCTATGGTAACGTCGAACCCTGATTTAAAGGGGCTTGATATCGAGAATTTTGATAAAGCGGCACGCCAATTGAGGAAGTTGACCGACACATTACAGGATATAGTAATGTCGATTAGAATGGTGCCGCTATCCGGTGTATTCCAGAAGATGAATCGTATCGTGCGTGATATGAAAATTAAGCTTGACAAAGATGTAGACTTGATAATTGAGGGCGGCGAAACAGAAGTCGACAAGAGCATTATAGATAACTTGAATGATCCTCTAATGCACCTTATTAGGAATTGCATGGATCACGGAATTGAAACAGCGGAGGAAAGAGCGCTCACGGATAAGGAAAAGACGGGCAAAATTACCTTGTCAGCACGCAATGCATCGGGCGAAGTAATAATTGTAATCGCCGACGACGGCAAGGGAATAGATGTAAATAAAGTGCTGGATAAGGCTAGGAAAAACGATATGTTGACAAAACCAGCGGAGGAATATACGGATAAGGAACTGCTGAATCTAATTCTAGAGCCTGGATTCTCCATGAAAGATACGGTAACGGAATTCTCTGGCAGGGGTGTCGGTATGGACGTCGTCAGGCAGAATATCGAGAAGCTTGGCGGATCTGTTAACGTAGAAAGCACATTTGGTGAGGGCACGAGCTTCATTGTAAAAATACCGCTCACTCTAGCCATAATTGATGGAATGGAAGTTGCCGTTGGTGAGTCGATTTTCACAGTGCCAATTTCAGCAATAAGGGAATCGTTTAAAGTGAAATCGGAGGAGATTATTCACGATACGGGACAGGGCGAAATGATAATGATTAGGGGCGAATGTTATCCGATTCTGCGATTATATAATAAATTCAATATTGATACGCAAATCAAGGATTTAGAAAAAGGAATCCTAATGTTAGTTGAAACAGATGATAAAGCTATATGCCTATTCGTTGATAGGCTGATTGGCGAACAACAAGTTGTAGTTAAGCCGTTCCCATCATATCTAAATAAGTTCGATATTAAAAAGCAAGGTATATCGGGATGCACTATAATGGGTGATGGTAATATCAGTTTAATTGTTGACGTCATTAACCTTATCAATTCGTTATAATTATAATGAGGGGGCTATGCTATGAACCAATATCAAAACGAATATAATGCGACGGCGGGATTAGAAGAAGTAGAAAAAGTATTGACATTTGCAGTTGGTGAGCAGACATATGGGATAGAGATTCCATATGTAATTGAAATTATCGGAGTTCAGCATATCACGGAATTGCCGAATATGCCAAAGTATATAAAAGGTATTATGAATGTACGGGGGAAGATTGTCCCTGTTATGAATATTCGCAGTAGATTCGGCAAGGAAGAAGTCCCATATGATGATTTTACTTGTATTATCATCGTATCGATTGATGATGATTCGCTGGGCATAATCGTCGATAGGGTTGAAGAAGTTATTAATGTTACTTCCGACGATATTGCCGACACTCCAGACTATAAAAGTGTTAATGCAAGCAAATATATTGACTATATTGTCAACATGAATGATGAGATTAAATTAGTTCTAGATTGTAGAAAGCTGATTGAAACTAAAGATGTTGCGATAATCGGCGAGGACTAATATCTAAAATCTTTATAGGAAAGGGTTGATAATTATAATTAAACTTACAGATACACAGTTTGATAGAATAACCACATACCTATATAATAATTATGGAATAAATCTAACAAAGAAACGCACTCTGATTGAGGGGCGCCTAAACAGAACTCTAATCGAGGGGGGCTATAAGGACTATACATCATATTGGAATGATGTTCTAAGCGATAGAACGGGTGAAAAAGTACAGAACCTTATAAATAAACTCACCACGAATCATACTTTTTTCATGAGGGAAATCGAGCATTTCAATTATTTGAAGAATGAGATTTTACCGCAAATTGAGCAGAATTCTAGAAATAAAGAAATCCGTATTTGGAGCGCTGGCTGCTCATCGGGGGAAGAACCATATACATTAGCTATGGTAATAGATGATTATTTTGGCGCTAAGAAATCATTATGGAGGATTAAAATCCTTGCAACCGATATATCAATGCAAGTACTTGATAAAGCTAAAGAAGGAATATATGCAGCCGAGGGAATGAAAGATATACCACTAGCGTGGAAGAATAAGTATTTTACTAAGATTGACGAAAATACATATAAAATAGCTCCTAAAATTAGGGGCGAAGTTGAATTCAAGGAATTTAATTTAATGAAACCAATTTTAGAGAGAAATCCGCTTGACTTAATTCTATGCCGCAATGTCATGATTTACTTTGATCAGCAAACAAGGAGAGCGCTCGTTGATCGATTTTACGACGTGACAAAGCCCGGAGGATACCTATTCATAGGGCATGCGGAGAGTATCATGCGTGGTACTTCAAAATATAACTATGTTAAACCGGCAATTTATCGTAAGTAGCTATATTTTGATATTAGTAGAGGGGGATTCTAGTGAAACGTAAAAAGATAACAGTTTTAGTCGTTGACGATTCCCTTGTGTTTAGAACGGCACTAACTAGGGCGATTAATTCGTGCGCCAATATTGAGGTGATCGGCACGGCGAGCAGCGCATTCGAGGCAAGCGATAAGATAGATGAGCTCAGCCCTGATGTTGTTACATTAGATGTTGAAATGCCACAGATGAACGGCATTGAATTCCTCAAGAAGTTAATGCCGCACCGCTCTGTCGCTGTTGTCGTTGTTAGTTCAAGACCGTCAAACGCATTCGCAGCTTTAGATGCTGGTGCGGTCGATTTCGTGAAAAAGCCGTTAATTAGGGGCGCTCAGGATTTGGAGGACTTTGCTTCAGAATTGTGCAGCAAGATTGTAGCGGCAAAATCAGCAAGAATAAAAGGACCGCAACCTATCAAAAGAGCGACTGAAAACGTGCAGACGAGGGTTCGCCCATCAATTTCGGAAATTGCGGCGATTGGTAAAAGCACAAAAACTATAATTGCACTTGGCGCATCGACGGGCGGCACGGAGGCATTGCAAACCGTGGTAAAGGACTTGCCCGAGGAAACTCCCGGGATATTGATAGTGCAGCATATGCCAGCAGGATTTACTAAAATGTATGCAGAGCGCCTCAACCGTGTTAGCAAGATGGAAGTAAAGGAAGCACAGGACGGCGATAGGGTCAGTGCGGGGAAAGTGCTAATTGCGGCTGGCGATTATCATATGGAACTAGCTAAAGATAGGCATGGCTATTATGTCAAATGCTATCAAGGGGAGAAAGTGAGCGGGCATTGCCCATCGGTAGATGTGTTATTTGATTCCGTTGCCGATGTAGCAGGGGAGAATGCTCTTGCATGTATCTTAACGGGAATGGGATCCGACGGGGCAAAAGGGCTGCTCAATCTGCGGAAAAAAGGTGCATTCACGATAGGGCAGGACAAAGAGAGTTCTGTTGTTTATGGCATGCCAATGGTAGCATTCAACATTGGTGCAGTGGGCAGACAAGCACCTTTATCTGAGATACCGCAAATCATAATAGATGAAATAAAGAAATCGGGGTAGATTCTAACATATCGGCATCGTGATAAAGTTTTCTATAAATAAGCTAATCTTTTTATTTTCCGAGCCGATATATAAGTTAGAAAGCAAAAATGCTTTTATAAGAACATACTTAAAGTAGGGATGCTTTAAGAAAAAATCAAGGAGGAATAGTAATGGTAGTACAACATAACTTACCAGCAATTAATGC
>CALLQQ010000038.1 GCA_938014915.1 uncultured Clostridia bacterium | reverse complement strand
ACGGCGACCACCGAGATCTACACTCTTTCCCTACCGGCGCTCTTCCGATCTAGGCTAATGAGCGTGGCGGCTATGATAATATTACTGTAGTTTTAATTTCAAATGAAAAAAACGGGAGTGACTTAAATGGATAAGAATATTGGGCGCAGGCTCGATGGACGCTATGAGATTCTCGAATTAATCGGCGTTGGCGGAATGGCAGATATCTATAAGGCGAACGATATTATCGAGGATAAAATCGTCGCTGTGAAAATCCTAAGAAATGATCTTGCAGAAGATGATGATTTTCTTAGAAGATTCCGCAATGAGTCAAAGGCGATAGCATTGCTATCGCATCCGAATATTGTCAAAATCTTTGATGTTGGATTTACTGACAAAATTCAATTCCTGGTGATGGAATTCATCGATGGGATAACTCTAACAGAATTCATAGAACAACAAGGTGTCCTAAAATGGAAAGATGCAATCCACTTTACAATTCAGATTTTGCGTGCATTGCAACACGCACATGATAGGGGCATTGTACATCGTGACATTAAGCCGCAAAATATTATGTTGCTCCAAGATGGAACAATCAAGGTTATGGATTTTGGCATAGCAAGATTCGCACGTGAGGAGGGCAAAACCGTATCCGATAAAACTATCGGTTCAGTACATTACATCAGCCCCGAACAAGCACGTGGCGATATTACCGATGAAAAAAGCGACCTATACGCAGTCGGTGTTATGCTATTTGAAATGCTCACAGGGGAGAAGCCCTTTGTCGGAGAAAATCCAGTTGCCATTGCATTAATGCATATGCAGAGCAAGGCTAAAAATCCTACTGAAATAAATAGCACAATTCCCGAGGGTCTAGAGGAAATTGTGTTAAGAGCTATGCAAAAAGATAGCGAGAAACGCTATCAATCGGCGGCTGAAATGATTAAAGATATAGATGAATTTAAGAAAAATCCCAGTATCGTATTTGAATATAAATACTTAAATCAAGATGAAACAACAAAATATTTTGATATAGCCCACCCCAATGCTAACGTTGCGGATAATGACGAAGATGAAGACGACGAAGAATATGAATACGAGGAGGCAAAGTCGCCTCTTGTTCCTATCCTTGCCGCTATTGCAACGGCTTTCGTTCTGATAGCATCAATAGTTATATTTTTTACCGTAACAAAGGGATTTGGTTCTAGTAAAGGCGAAGAAGTCGAGATGCCGAATCTTGTCGGACTTGATTTTCTAGAGGCACGGACATTGCACACTGATATCAATATTGAAGAAGAATTGCAAGAATATTCAGACTATGAAAAAGGACAGATATTCGAGCAAGATATACATGAGGGTCGCATGGTTAAAAAAGGGCAGACCGTCAAGGTTAAGGTTAGCAAGGGCGCAAAAATGGTAACAATACCGCCAGTAAACGGGCTTGAAGCTGAAGAGGCAATGAGCATCTTGCTTGAGGCGGGACTCCAGCCCGTTCAAAGAATGAGATTTAGCGAACATACTAAAGGATTCGTATTCGATATAGTTCCCGAAGTTGGCGAAACGGTCGAATCCGGTACCGAAGTTGAAGTTTATATTAGCCAAGGAATTGAAGAAGTCGATAAGCCAGTGCCGAATCTAATCGGCATGACGGAGAAGAAAGCAAAATCCGAGCTTGATTCGCTTGAACTCCTTGTCGAAACTGAAAAAGTTGACTCCGCCGAGAAAAAGGGCGAAGTTGTCGGTCAAGAACCCGAGAAAGGAACAATCCTAAAAAGTGGCGATGTTGTGAAGATTAAGGTTAGCACGGGTAAAGCACCTAAGAACGATCTGACAATCAATGTGCCAATACCTAAGGGGAATAAAGGCTCATTCGTTTTCACTGCATATGTTGACGGGGAGAAAAAGAAGTCGGGAACCGTCAATGTTGAGATTACAGACAAATGGAAGCTTGAGCTCAATGACAGCGGTCAGGCGGAAGTTGTCATAAGGGTAAAAGTTGAAGGTAAGAACGATGAAGTAGAATATGCAAGATACGATGTTGATTTCAGTGATGGAACGTCAACAGAGATTAAACGTAACGACAAAGTATTTAAGAAATTAAATGATGGCACTGAACCGCCAGATTCTCAAACTACTGACGATAATCAACCCCCATCAAAGCCGGGCAACTTGCAAAAGAAAAATGATACGGCTACATCAGTCGAACTAACTTGGAAGAAGTCTACCGATAATGTAGGTGTTAAGGAATATATTATTTATATAGGTATTGATGAGCTTGACAGAGTAGAACGTACCTCATATAAATTAGATAAAACTTCAGATAAAGCTAAAGAATTATTTAGCAAATACACAGGCAATGTGGATG
>CALLQQ010000037.1 GCA_938014915.1 uncultured Clostridia bacterium | reverse complement strand
CATCACGATATTCCCTAATGCTCGACAATTCATCCCTATCATCACTAGTTATCAGAACAGGATTCGGATTAGTGTCACTCGTCATACTACTCTCGGGCACGGGGCTAATATCGAATACCCTCGGAACAACTTTAATTTTAATTTCCTTGTCCAATTTACGTCTGCGGTGAAAAATCCCGAAAATATCATATAGGTCGATGTAATCGATACGCATACTGTATTCGCCACGATAATCAAAGATAATTCCTGCATTAATTTTGACCTTTGTGCGTGGTAAAACTGACATGATTATTCTTTGTTTTGAAATATTTCTGCCCTTTTCATCGGGCAATAGCCCGACTATGCGAATTTGGGTAAAGGGAATTGCAGAGGCATTCGTAATGATAATTTGCCCCTTTAATTCGGCCATTTTATGAATAGTTACAGTCCTGTCTGGAATATCTACTGTTATCTTCCTTTGCGTTAAGATGAAGATAATGAGCGATATTATAGGCATTAAAATTGCAACTATTAATGTTATTGATGATAATCGTGCTCTTAATCCGATAGAGAAACCAATTGCACACAATAATAGCACGATATACCCGATGCGGTTTTTCTTCATCTTCTTCTACCTAAATACGGTACGGATACGATTTCACGTATCTCCTCGATAATATTATCTATTGATTGTCTGCGGATTTTCGCCTCTTGCGATAGCATTAACCTATGTGAAACTATATACGGGAACATTTTTGCGACATCTTCGGGAATGACATAATCTCGTTTATTTATATATGCATATGCTTGAGCTGAGCGCATTAAAGCAAGGGATGCTCTAGGGCTAGCACCAAGTTCAATATCTTTATGCTCCCTCGTCATGCGGACAAGTTCAACTATGAATTTATAAGTGTTTGCTTCTATATGCATTTGCTTGACATCATTTTTCAGTAATGAAATTTCATCTTGGCCAAAAATGCTGACTATCGAATTAATCGGATTGGATTCACGTCGTTCGGCGATTAGATTAATTTCCTCCATCAGGTCCGGATATCCGATAGTAATTTTCATTAAAAATCGGTCTAACTGAGCCTCGGGCAGGGGGAATGTTCCGACGAATCCCTGTTGATTCTGCGTAGCTATTACCATGAAAGGTGAGGGCAATTCGTGTTTTACACCGTCGACTGTTACATTCCCCTCCTCCATTGCTTCTAATAATGCTGACTGCGTCTTTGGCGATGTGCGATTAATCTCGTCTGCTAACAAGATATTGCACATCACTAGACCTTGCCTATATTCAAATGAGTTCGTTTCTTTATTAAACATTGTAAATCCAGTAATGTCCGATGCCATAACGTCGGGAGTGAATTGCGCCCTCCTGCTTTTAAGTCCCGTCGCTTTCGCAAGGGCATTCGCAAGAGTGGTTTTCCCTACACCGGGAACGTCCTCAATAAGAACATGTCCACCAGCAAGGAGCGCCACAAGTATCATTTCAATAACTTCTCTCTTACCTAGAACAACTTTTTCAATTTCCTCAATGATTAAATCGATTTTAGAATTCTGACGAATAACTGTATTAACTTGCCCCATAATATACCTCCGCATTTTACATTATTAAGTAGATGATATCATATTTTATCGGTTTATACAATATTAATGACGTATTGTAATACTCTTGTAACATTTACTATCTATTAATTCTTTAAAATTCGCTAACATTCGATTGAATTAAACCTGGAAAGGATATATAATAATAGTTATCAAGAATCGGAGGTATGTATAATGGCATTTCTTAAAAAAGATGATACAATTCTATTTCAAGGTGATAGTATAACGGATAGTGGCAGAGAATACGGCGATAATAATCTCGGATTTGGGTATGTAGCATTAATTACGGCGCATTTACAGGCAAATTATCCGCAAATGAACTTCACTATTTACAACCGTGGAATTAGCGGGAATCGTGTAGCCGATTTAATCGAAAGATGGGACAAGGACTGCATCGCTCTACAACCCGATGTTCTTTCAATTCTCATTGGTATCAACGATTGCTGGAGAAAATTCGATACAAATGAGGAAACTACCGCATCACAGTATAAAGAGGGTTATCGCAATATAATCCTGCGCTCAAAAGAAGCGAATCCCAACTTAAGGCTTATTATGCTTGAGCCATTCGTTCTGCCCGTGCCCGAAGATCGTAAAGCATGGCGTGATGACTTGGATAAAAAGATTATAGCAGCGAGGGAAGTTGCCGCTGAATTCGGCGCATTATATATCCCGCTTGATGGGATTTTTGCGGCAAAATGCGCACTCCGTCAGCCTGAATTCTGGGCGCAAGATGGTGTTCACCCCACATTGGAGGGGAACGGAGTTATAGCTAGGGCATGGCTTGATACTGTCGGATTCTAGTAAGTGCATTAATGGGAAGGAGTGTTCTATGAAAACTTTAATTCTAAATGGTTCACCCCGTAAGAACGGCGATACTGCTGCAATTCTTGATGAGCTAAAGGCAAATCTAAAAGGTGAAGTGATAGAATATAGTTCATACTATGATGAAATTAGCCCTTGCACCGATTGCAGATATTGCTGGGCTAATTCAGGATGCTCAATTAACGATGATATGCAAGATATATATTCTATTACTGATGATGCTGATAATATCGTGCTGGCATCGCCGCTCTATTTTGCTGAATTGACGGGCTCACTGCTTGGACTTGTTAGCAGATATCAAACCTATTATGCACGTGATTTTATACGACGTGAGCAAGTAGTGCAGAAAAAGAAAAACGGTATTCTAATTCTCACTGGCGGCGGGAGTGGTGGCGAAAATCATGCTGAAAAAACCGCAATGATGATATTTAAAACTATCAATGCAGAGTTCGTTGGGAAAATCCATTCACTTAATACCGATATTCTACCATCGGCAAAAGATGAAAATGCAATGGAAGAAGCATTGAAAATAGCTAGAATGCTAAACAGATTATGTGGTGAATAGGAAAAAGGCATTCCGCATTATAGCGGAGTGCCTTTTAAATTTGTATGATAGCATAATAATAATCGCGTTATCACAGTTCCGGCTTGAATAAATTCGCATATTACAAAATACTGCATATTAACATGGTTATATCAACTTATCTAACAATAACTTTAAACGTTCTTTTTCCATGCTTCCTGTTGTATTAAATCTGATTAGCGGTAATCCATACTTAACGAAAATTGAATTCTTCATCTTATCTCTTTCACTCTGGCGGGTGTCTTCCTTATGATACGCATATCCGTCAACTTCTAAAGCAAGAACCGGCGACTTATCCATCTTATTAAAAATTAAAAAGTCTACATGGGTTAATGGATTCATAGCATAAGTCACTTCTTCATCAGTTAGTTTATGCAGATCACGGATAAT
>CALLQQ010000036.1 GCA_938014915.1 uncultured Clostridia bacterium | reverse complement strand
GCTTTAGCTTAAAGCAGCTGAGTGTTGATGGAAATGATCTAATAGAGATCGGCATTACCAAAGGAACGAAAATCGGGAATACGCTTAAATCCCTACTTGATGCGGTAATAAATCAGGAGTGCGAAAACGACAAGGAAAAGTTGCTGGACATAGCTAAGGAATTGAATAAAATCAAATAATAACGAGCCGGATTCGGCTCGTTATTTATAATCCGTCACTACCTTTTTAGCCTCAAATAGATATAAATGCAAGTAAAGTCATAAATTTTAGTAAAAGACACCAAAAATATAGAATAAAAGGTTATATATTTAGAGGAAAAATAACATTAATACCTATTGACTACATAGGAATAGTCTGATATAATTAACTCATTAAATAAAGCAAGGAAGTGATCGTCATGTATTTAATTCTAAAAATGCTTAGGCATAACTGGAGGAACGGGCGAATGTGTATTACCTCAACTTAACAACATAAATTAAAAAAGAAAGAGGTATTATTATGAGTAATAGAAAATATAAATTTGAAACACTTCAGCTTCATGTAGGGCAGGAAAAGCCAGATTCAGCAACGGATTCACGTGCAGTCCCTATTTATCAGACATCTTCATATGTTTTTGCTGATTCAGCACAAGCGGCAGGACGATTTGGACTGTCGGAGGGTGGGAATATCTATACAAGGCTCATGAATCCAACTTCAGATATATTTGAGAAAAGAATAGCCGCTCTTGAAGGTGGAAAAGCAGCATTGGCAGTTGCTTCCGGTGCGGCGGCGACGACATATGCAATTCAAAATATAGCAACTTCGGGCGACCATATCGTTTCAGCAAGAGCAATTTATGGCGGTACTTATAATCTTTTTGCGCACACATTCAAGGAGTACGGGATTGATACAACTTTTGTTGATGACGATGATATTTCAAATTTCAAAAATGCGATTTTACCGAATACAAAAGCAATATTTATTGAGAGTTTAGGCAATCCGAACTCTAATGTAATTGATATAGAGGGGCTTGCGAAGATTGCGCATGATAATGGAATTCCATTAATTGTTGATAATACATTTGCGACACCGTATCTATTAAGACCTATCGAATATGGGGCTGATATTGTGGTGCATTCTGCAACTAAATTCATTGGCGGGCACGGAACATCAATTGGTGGTGTGATTATTGATGCTGGTAATTTTGATTGGGCGCAGAATGATAAATTCCCCGGACTTTCAAAGCCGAATCCTAGTTATCACGGTGCAGTATTTGCAAATGTTGCGGGCGAACTTGCATATATAATCAAAGCAAGAGTTACATTATTGAGGGATACGGGGGCGGCACTCAGCCCATTTAATTCGTTTATATTCTTACAAGGACTTGAAACGCTTTCGCTCCGTGTTGAGCGCCATGTTGAAAATGCATTGAAGGTAGTCGAGTTTTTATCAAAGCATGAGAAGGTTGAGAGGGTGAACCATCCAGCGATTAAGGATAATCCGTATCATGAGCTTTATAAGAAGTATTTCCCCAATGGAGCAGGTTCAATATTCACATTTGAAATTAAGGGCGGCGCTGAAGAGGCTAAAAGGTTTATTGATAATCTTGAAGTATTCTCATTGCTTGCAAATGTTGCAGATGTGAAATCACTAGTTATCCATCCGGCAAGCACAACCCATTCGCAGCTCAGCGAGGAAGAATTGCTTGATTCGGGCATTAAGCCGAATACAGTCCGTCTTTCAATTGGAACGGAACATATTGATGATATTATCTTCGACATTGAGGAAGCATTCAAAAAATAGCGAATAGGAAAAGCGAATACTAATTAAAGAAACTAAAACACTGCTAATTTAAATTAGCAGTGTTTTTTCATATAGGAATCCTAGGTGAGTGCAATGGATAGACTACTGATTAGCGATGCTTTACATAAAATAAATTTCAAAAGGGAATATTCAAAGACCACATCGGGGTAGGAACCCCGATGTGGTCTTAATCTTGCTAGCTCAAAAGCTGTTTACTACTATTTTTCTTATTATCTATGTGAAAGCTACTAACAGATATATACTCCTATATTAGGACTTTACTTCTCAATATATCTTTTTACGAATGTATCGACGTTAGCCATATCTTTACGGTCGAAATCTTCTTCACACGGGATTAGTTCCCAAGTTTCATCATGGCTGATGTAGTCATCTTTATTAAGAACTTTCAGATAGCCTAGGGACTCAATTTCCATGATTTTATCATTAGTATATGTTTCGTACGATACACCGAAATCGGGATATTTTGCCCCCTCATAATGTGTGTATCTTTTAACGAATAGCTGGTCTTTATTTAGATAACTTACCCAGCCTCTATCGTTATTAATGCCGATTTTAATTGCATCGCTGATATTCTCATCTTGTTTTAATGTGATATAATCATTGCCAATATAGAGTCTTTCGTCGGTTATATCGGCATACGGCCATATTACAAGCAAGCGATTTGCAAGCAGCCCTGTTTCCTGCTTAGATTGCGGGATAAGTTCTACTCCGCCCTTATCCATCACGGTTAAACACCATGGAGCAATTTCAATCTCTTTATCGGAAATGTTGGTGATAGTATGCGACGCAGTCACCTTGCTTGAATTTTCATCTAGGGTGAAGCTCATCGTATAAGCGACGCCGTTTTCCGTTTGCGGCTTTGGAGTGAGTTTAATCGTGTTCCCGTCAATAGTATAACGCACGGGATCGTTATCCGGATAATATGAATTGGGGAATGCCTCTGGCGAATACCATAGGCGATGACCGCCATAGATATACCATTTGGCGCCTTCATAATAGTAGTCCTCAAATCCATCATCTTGATTAAATGCATGGCGTTCTATATCTTCATAGAGAACATTTTCTTTGCCATTCAATGAATATGCAATTACACGTGGACCGACATCAACTGTGACAATGAAGCTTGCAATATCGTTTTCCACCTTAATACAGCGCCCGAAATTTTTGTATTCAATTTCTGAAAACTTAACAGCCATTTAATAGACCTCCACAATATATATTTTCGTGAGTTAATCGAAGTTCTTTTGCATCTCGTGAGTATAATCGCTACCGCAAGGTAAATAATTGTTATATGCAAGAGCGAACACATCGGCTGAGAATGCCTCAATCTCTGCGAATCTCCTTGCCGATTCGCTATGCTCAACTAATCTAGCAAGAGAGCTGCTAATTGGCAAATTGCAGTTTTGCCCTGCCTTTTTTAGAACTTCACTTCCGAATTTGCTTATACCGATAATTCTAACATAGGGCGGTAGTATTTTCAAATCATTTTTGTTAATATTAAGTAGACAACAGATGATAATTCTTCTTATGCGTGCTGCGGTATATCTTTTTGTCTTAATTAAGTTAAATAGCTCATCAATAGAGCAGGCATTCCTTACGGCATTGTAAATGCGATTTTCCAGTCCGTGTGCAACATCGGGAATGCACGAAATTTCATGTGCCGTCATACTGCGCAGCTTATATAAAATAGCATTTTCAAGGTTTGAAAGTGTGGCAAAATCATCGCCTGCATTTGGCGGACATGGCATGAATTCCGCTACATCATTGCCGCTTCGCATCATCTTACGTATCATTGATGCGCTTGCGAATTGCCCCGATATATTCAGGCTATCATGTTCGACGCCTGCCCTGCCAATTGTGAATGGGCGGATCGGTGACTGCGCCGCTGACAATGCTCGAAGATATTCGATGCCGAGGATATTGTTCGGTGACGATAAAATATCAGCATATTCTGAATTTATACCGCTCATTAATTCCCCCATTGCATTAGGATAGGTTAGCCCGCCTTCCATTAAGGAAATCAATTCGCTACTGTGTGCAACGCCATCGGCAATGCTAGCGACCTCCCTCAATTTATCAATATCGCCGCTTTCACTGCCGAAACTGAGCATATCAATACAGCCCATGCTATCAAGAATATGGACTGCCCCCCGAGCGAAGCTCTCCGCTGATGAAATTGCATAAGGACAGGGGAGTTCGATAACGACATCAACACCATTGTCAATGGCGGATTTAGCACGCTGCCATTTCGACATAATGGCACAATCCCCACGCTGAACGAAATTACCACTCATTACAGCCACAATATGGGTTGCGCCCGCCCTGCGTGTTTGCTCGATTTGATACATATGCCC
This sequence comes from uncultured Clostridia bacterium, assembly GCA_938014915.1. GTDB lineage: Bacteria > Bacillota > Clostridia > Oscillospirales > Ruminococcaceae > JAAZLM01. The sequence continues at coordinate 17,225 of CALLQQ010000036.1, read as the reverse complement.
GTTATGAAAAGGATTATATTCACAAATTATTCCTGATATAGTCATAAACGCACCCCGTATCTGTTCAAATAGTATAAAAACATTAGATTTATGCTTTTATACTTGATATTTTGTCCGTAATGTAATAATATATAAGAAGTGTATAAAAGTCAAGAAAGGCAGGACGGTAAATGAAAATTCTGGTTATCAATGCAGGGAGTTCATCACTAAAGTATCAATTAATTGATATGACTGATGAAACAGTTATTGCAAAGGGGAATTGTGAAAGAATAGGTGTAGAAGAAGGTGTTAGTGGTCTAATCACTCATGTAGCAAATGGGAATCAGGAGATAGTCGAGGAATGTGAATTCCCCACGCATACGGAAGCATTCCAGAAGCTAGTTGTAATGCTCATGCATAGCGAATTCGCAGTTATATCGGACTTGAGCGAAATATCGGCGATAGGGCATAGAGTGGTGCAGGGGGCGGAGCTATTTAAAGAGAGTGTTCTTATGACGGATGAAGTTATCAAGGGCATTGAAGGGATATCGGATTTAGCGCCGTTACACAATCCAGCCCACGTACTAGCGATGAAAGCATGCAAAAAGGTATTCGGCAATGGTACTACGCAGGTATGCGTATTCGATACGGCATTCCATCAAAATATGCCGAAAAAGGCATATATGTTCGGTATACCTTATGAATTCTATAAGAAGTATCATATTAGGAAATACGGCTTCCACGGCACATCGCACAGGTATGTAACAGGGGAGCTTGCAAATATATTGGGGAAAGATATTAAGGACTTAAAGATTGTTTCATGCCATTTAGGCAATGGCTCGTCAATCGCCGCCGTCAACGGGGGGAAGGCTATCGACACATCAATGGGCTTCACACCGCTTGATGGGCTCATCATGGGAACAAGATCGGGAGCAGTCGACCCATCGGTAATATCATTCCTAGCCGAAAAGGAAGGATATAGTGCAAGGGAGATTAGCGATATTCTAAATAAGAAGTCAGGCTATCTTGGGATTTCCGGATTATCCAATGACCACCGCGATCTATGCGCTGCCGCTGCTAAAGGCAATGAGAGAGCAGCACTAGCAATTGATATGCAAGTATATCAAATACAAAGATATATCGGTTCATACGCAGCAGCAATGAATGGTCTTGACGCTGTAATTTTCACTGGCGGTATTGGTGAGAACTCAATTATCTTACGTGGCAAGGTATGTGAGAATATGAGCTATTTCGGCATTGATATCGATAAAGACTTGAACGAAAAAACCAATCGTGGACAAGGCAAGATATCGACACCATCGGCAAAGACCGATGTATGGATAATTCCAACAAACGAAGAACTATTAATTGCAAGGGATACTTTGCAAGTAATCAGCAAGTAAAATTTCTGCCATCTCATATTACTATGGGATGGCTTTTTTATTATAAATGAAAATAAATTTGTGTTATTTCTTAAAACAGGCTTAACAATACAAATAAAATATGATAGAATATAACTATATATGCTTTTAGTTTGCATATCATATCGGCGGCATATTGATTGTTGATATAAATATATGCCGCTTTTTAAATTTTATATAGTAGGTGGGTTAATGAGTAAATTATTATTAGGGAATGAGGCTGTCGCTAGGGGATTGTATGAAGCTGGCTGTAAAGTCGTTTCAAGCTATCCGGGGACACCGAGTACGGAAATTACAGAATTTGCAGCAAAATATGATGAAATATATGCTGAATGGGCACCGAATGAGAAAGTTGCCCTTGAAGTTGCGCTTGGTGCAGGCATAAAGGGCGCACGCTCCTTTAGTGCGATGAAGCACGTCGGGCTGAATGTTGCCGCGGATCCGCTTTTTACCGCATCATATACGGGAGTGAATGGCGGTGTCGTAATAGCAGTTGCAGACGATCCGGGTATGCACTCATCACAGAATGAGCAGGATTCCCGTCATTATGCGATAGCGGCTAAATTGCCAATGCTTGAGCCTGCCGATTCGACGGAATGTAAAGACTACATAAAAGAGGCATTCGAATTATCGGAGAAATTCGACACGCCCGTTCTTTTACGTCTATCGACAAGAGTATCGCATTCACAGAGCAAGGTGCAAATTTGCGATAGAGAGGAACTTGGATTAAAGGAATATGTGAAGAATCCGCAGAAATACGTCATGGTACCAGCAAATGCAAAAACTAGGCATGTTGTTGTAGAAGAAAGGCAGGCAAGTCTTGCCGAATTTGCCGAAATATCGCAACTTAACAGGGTTGAAATGGGCGGCGAGTCAATCGGGATTATCACATCTGGAATTAGCTATCAATACGCGAGGGAAGTCTTTGGCGACGATGCAAGCTATCTTAAACTTGGCATGGTGAATCCACTACCGACGAGATTGATCGAGGATTTCGCTAATAAGGTTGACAAGCTATATGTAATTGAAGAACTTGATGATATTATAGAAACGCATTGTAAGAAGAATGGTATCAATGTTATCGGTAAGGAAATTTTCAGCCTAGTCGGTGAATTCTCTCAAGCGTTAATTGCGGAGAAAATTCTTGGTAAAACACAGGAGAATATCGCACTGGACGAGAACATACCAGTCCGTCCGCCAGTAATGTGCGCAGGCTGTCCGCATAGAGGATTATTCTACATATTAGCAAAGCATAAAGCATATGTTAGCGGCGACATTGGCTGCTATACGCTTGGTGCGGCGCCGCCACTATCGGCAATGGATACCACAATTTGCATGGGAGCATCGGTATCGGCACTACATGGATATAATGTTGCAGGCGGCGAGGAAAGTGAGAAGAAGTCGGTCGCAGTAATTGGCGATTCAACATTTATGCATTCTGGTGTAACGGGGCTTATTAACACAGTCTATAATGGTAGCAACTCTACTATTATTATCCTTGATAATAGTATTACGGGGATGACGGGTCACCAGCACAATCCTACAACCGGATATAATCTAAAGGGCGACATCGCCGAATCCATCAGCATTGAAGCGGTTTGTAAAGCCGTCGGCGTTAAGCGAGTTAGAATTGTCGATCCGTACGATCTAAAAGCAACGGAGCAAGCAGTAGTTGAAGAAATGGCGGCGGAAGAACCGTCAGTAATTATAACACGCAGACCATGTGCATTGCTCAAATACGTTAAGCACAATCCGCCTCTCACCGTTGACAGGGATAAGTGCATTACTTGCAGGGCTTGTTTTAAAATCGGTTGCCCATCAATCTCCATGAAAGATGGGAAAGCATCGATAGATGCGACGAGTTGCACAGGGTGCGGAGTGTGTTCGCAGCTTTGCAGATTCGATGCTATTGTAGGGGGTAAAGAGAATGACTAATGTATTTTCAATTATGCTAGTCGGTGTAGGTGGGCAGGGGACACTCCTTGCGAGCCGTATTTTAGGTGATGTTCTCCTTTCGCAAGGATACGACGTTAAAGTTAGTGAAGTTCACGGAATGTCGCAACGGGGTGGCTCAGTAGTCACATATGTTAAATATTCTAAGGATAAGGTTTATTCGCCCGTCGTTACTGAGGGTGAGGCTGATATTATAATCGCATTCGAACAACTTGAAGCAGCTAGGAGCTTGCCAATGTTAAAAAAGGGCGGTAAATTAATTACCAATACGCAGAAAATATCGCCCATGCCCGTTATCACGGGTGCAATGGACTATCCCGAGAATCTTATTGATAAGATAACGGATCTTGGTGTCGATATTATAGCGGTAGATGCGCTGAAACTAGCTATCGAGGCTGGCTCACCTAAGGCGGTCAATGTTGTTCTAATGGGTATTCTATCAAAGATAATGCCATTTGATGAACAGATATGGCAAGATGCACTACTTGAGAATGTCCCTAAAAAAGCAATCGCTATTAATGAAAAGGCATTCGCAATTGGTCGTGAGCAACATAGTAATTAGCCATATATTGGTGGGGGAGAATGCATGATGGAAAAGTATTATAATAAAAATATAGAATGTGCGCCATTGCACGAAATTGAGTCACTTCAATCATTTAGACTATCTAGCACTGTTAGGCATGTGTATCAGAATGTTGAGCATTATCGTAAAAAGATGGACGAGGCTGGCATTAGTCCCGATGATATTAAGACGGTAGATGATTTATCGAAACTGCCATTCACATTAAAGCAGGATTTAAGGGATACATACCCGTATGGACTGTTCGCTGTGCCAATGGATGAAGTGGTGCGTGTTCATGCATCATCTGGAACAACGGGGAAGCAAACCGTCGTAGGATATACCGAGGGTGATATTAAAATATGGAGTGAAGTCGCCGCACGTGCAATTGCTGCTGCTGGCGGTGGGAAAGACGATTTCATTCATGTTTCATATGGGTATGGACTGTTCACAGGCGGACTGGGTATGCATTATGGAACGGAGCAGATCGGTGCTACCGCAATACCGGTATCGGCAGGCAATACAAGCAGGCAAATCCAGATACTTAGGGACTTTGGCTCGACGATAATTTGCGTTACGCCATCGTATGCACTTTATCTTGCTGAATCAATTCGTGAAATGGGCATCGATCCATCGGAATTTAAGCTAAAAGCGGGCATACTAGGAGCGGAGCCGTGGACCGACGAAATGAGAGATGAAATTGAAAAAGGTCTAGGTATAAAAGCTTATGACATATATGGATTATCTGAAATTATCGGTCCGGGAGTTGCATATGAATGTAGTGAGCAGAATGGAATGCACATTAACGAAGATCATTTTATCCCTGAAATTATCGATCCCGATACTGGTGAGGTATTACCATATGGCGAGGCAGGGGAGCTTGTCTTTACTTGCATTACAAAGCAGGCATTACCGCTAATTCGCTATCGCACTAGGGATATTGGTGTGTTGACACGTGAGAAATGCTCATGCGGACGAACATTAATTAAGATGATGAAGCCGCAAGGACGATCCGACGATATGTTAATTATTCGTGGAGTGAATGTATTCCCATCACAGGTTGAAAGTGTGCTGCTTGGCATGGGCAATATTTCACCGCATTATATGCTAATAGTTGATAGGGTCGGTAATCGTGACACATTAGAGATTCAGGTTGAAATGACCGATGAAATTTTCTCCGATGCTATTAAGAGCCTAGAGGAGATGGAAAATAAAATTAAGCAAGCAATTGAATCGACTCTTGGTATATCGGCGAAAATTAGGCTGGTAGAACCGAAATCCATTCCCAGGAGTGAGGGAAAGGCGACGAGGGTAATAGATAGACGCAAATAAGCAAAATATAAGGAGGGTATTCAAATGTTAATCGAACAAATTTCAATTTTTGTAGAAAACAAATTGGGGAGATTATCTGATATAGCAGAGGTGCTGCATAATAATGATATTGATATTAGGGCAATGTCAATTGCTGATACTAAGGACTTTGGCATATTAAGATTAATTGTCAATAATCCGAAAAAAGCAGAAGAAGCATTGAAAAAGCATGAATACACAGTATCTTTAACAAAGGTAATAGCTGCCGGAATCCCCGATAAGCCGGGCGGAATGCTCATTATGATGAAATCTTTATTCGAAAGTCAAATTAGTGTTGAATATATGTATGCCTTCCTATCCCGTATGGACGAATCGGCATATGTTATCCTAAGAGTTGAGGATAATGAAAAGGCAGTGGAAGTGTTGAAGGAAAACGGGGTAAAAGTGCTATCAAGTCAAGAAATTTATGATATGTAATTATTGATGAAAAAATCAACCCGCCGTCCCTTTAAATAGGACGGCGGGTTCTTATATAGTGACCAAGCCTATAAGCCGAGTTCTGTTTACGTGGTTATCTATCTGCGCCAAGTGTCACCACAATGGCTGAAGCCACCTATTAACGAAGAACACGCCGAGCAGACGCATATTATTCTTCGAAACCAAACGGTGTTGCATCGGATAGGGTTTACATGGCAATGCAGTCTCCTGCATCCCGGTGAGCTCTTACCTCACCTTTCCACCCTTACCCACATAGTGGGCGGTATATCTCTGTTGCACTCTCCCTAAAGTCGCCTTCGGCTGCTGTTAGCAGCTACCCTGCTCTATGATGCTCGGACTTTCCTCACGCATTGCGTGCAACCACACAGCTTGCTCACAATATTATGATATAGCAAAATCAACATGTTGTCAAGGGTTGAATAATGGCGAAAATCGTGGTACAATATAGCTATAATTTTGATTAAAAAGGGGATTTTAAAATGGCAAGCATAAAGATAGAAAGAGCCGCATCGCTAAAGCAGAAACCCGATGAGAATAATTTAGGATTCGGGCAGCATTTCACCGATCATATGTTTATAATGAACTACAAAGATGGTGAGGGATGGTATGATCCAAGGATCGTGCCTTATGCACCGATAGAACTATATCCATCGGCAATGTGCTTTCACTATGCGCAGGAAATTTTTGAAGGATTAAAAGCATATAAAGGGCAGGACGGGAAAATTAGATTATTCCGCCCAGAGGAGAATTTCAAGCGTTTAAATCGCTCAAATGCACGTATTGCAATACCGCAGATAGATGAGGAACTTGCGCTAGAGGGATTAAAGCAACTAATTAGTATTGATAAAGACTGGGTTCCATCTGCTGATGGTGCATCATTATACATAAGACCTTTTATTATAGCAACTGAAGAAATGCTCGGTGTAAAGGCGGCAAGCGAATATTTATATATGGTGATTCTGTCCCCGTCAGGAGCTTATTATAAGACCGGCTTAAACCCCGTTAAAATATATGTTGAAGAAGAATATGTTCGCGCGGTTAAAGGCGGAACAGGTATGGCTAAAACAGGCGGCAACTATGCTGCATCCTTAATAGCACAGGAAAAGGCGCAAAGTGAAGGATATGAGCAAGTCCTCTGGCTCGATGGTGTTGAGCGCAAATATATAGAGGAAGTTGGCGCTATGAATGTTTTCTTTAGAATTGGCGATGATATCGTCACACCGTCACTTGCGGGCAGTATTCTACCCGGCATAACAAGGATGTCAACAATTGAGCTATTAAAGAGCTGGGGATTGAATGTAGTGGAAAAAAAGATTTCTATCGACGATATCGTTAAGGCACATCAAGATGGCAAATTGATAGAAGCATTCGGCACGGGCACGGCAGCAGTGGTTTCACCGATTGGAGAATTGAAGTATAAAGATACCGTGATGCCCCTCAACGATGGTAAAATTGGAGAACTGTCTCAGAAATTATATGATGAGCTAACAGGCATCCAATGGGGAGAACGTGAAGATAAACATAATTGGACAATCGAAATTTAGTCATTTTGACGGGATATTTGCATATGATATAGTAAATAGAGTAGAGTTAAGGCATAGAAGGAATTAGATAGAGTATTATTCAAGTGTTGGAATAATACTCTATTCTTTTTAAATTCTCAGGAATATATTTTATTTGTAAAGTCACATTGTTTTAAAAAGGCGAATAAAGTAGTTTCGTGCAATGACTAATACAAAGAAATTTTGTAGATTATACACAATAACTATTGTATATGTTTTACACTTTCGATAATCTTTATAGAATATGCACGGAACAACATTAAAAAGCTTGATAACAATTAACTATAATGCTATAATTACTCTTATAGAAGTTAATAAAATTGGAATATACATTATTCGCAGGATTTAATCTACAATATTAAATAGGAGGTGGTGCGTGATGAAAACATATGCCTACACCGCTAAAGATATGCAGGGTAGAACCGTCAAAGGCTCACTCCAAGCAAAGGATTCAAATGATTTGCTTGAAAAAATACATAGTCGGGGTCTTTTTTGCACCGGATATAATGAAACAAAGAATGTATCACTAGACGTTAAGTTTAAATTTAAGACAAAGGATCTAGCGTTCTTATGTAGACAACTTAGCTCAATGTTGACATCTGGATTATCTTTAGTTAAAGCACTTGATATTCTAGTAAAAGAGCAGGAAAATAAGCGCGCTAGGGAGGTTTTGCTTGAAGTATATGAAGATGTACAAAAAGGTAAGGCACTTTCCGCAGCGCTTGAAGCGCAGGGTGGAGCATTTCCAGAATTTTTAATCAGCATGATAGGGGCGGGTGAATCAAGTGGTACTCTTGATATCGTTATCACGAGAATGTCCGACCATTATGCAAAGGAAAATAGGCTTAACAACAAGATAAAATCGGCAATGATTTACCCAATAATTCTACTCGTGCTGTGTGTTGCGGTAATCATTGGTCTATTTACATTCATTATGCCCGTGTTCATGGGGATGTTTCAAGATTCGGAGATGCCGGCACTGACAAAAATCATGTTCGGATTCAGTACTTTCCTCACGGAAAAATGGTATTTCGTGCTTGCCATAGTAATATTAGCGATTGTCTTAATAAGAGCATATCTAAGTTCACCATCGGGTAGGCTCAGATTTGACTCATTTAAATTAACGGCGCCGGTATTCGGCAAGTTGTTTGTTAAGATATATACGGGAAGATTCGCTAGAACCTTATCATCGCTATATTCCAGCGGTATACCAATGGTTGAATGTTTGCATCGTTCAGCAGCGGTACTTGACAATACTTATATATCACATCAATTTGTATCAGTTATCGAAAAGGTAAAGCAGGGTGAGACGCTATCAACATCGGTCGCCCAGGCAGATGTGTTTGAATCGATGTTCTGCTCAATCCTTTATGTTGGTGAGGAATCGGGTAACCTTGACGAGATCCTTGTAAAGACATCCGATTACTACGAGGATGAAGCAGATACGGCAGTACAAAAGATGGTAACATTGATAGAGCCAATTATGATAATAATTTTAGGTGTAATAATTGGTGCAGTTATAGTGTCGATATTACCAGCGATGTATGGTATGTTTGAAGATATTCAGTAAAATTATGAGGTGAAACAATGATTTCAATTGATGTAACTGATAGACAGATTAAGATAATTCATGGTGTATTTAATAAAGGCAAGGTAAAAGTACACGAGGCATTTAAGCAGGATTTAAGGGATGGACTAGTTAAAAATGGTTACATACAGGATATTCCTCTAGTCGCTACAACAATTAATGATGTGCTTAAAACAAATAAGGTTAAGGACAAAGAGGCAATTGTAAGTATTTCATCAAACCAAATTGTTTTTAAAGAGTTAAATGTACCAAAGGCAAAAGGTGAGCAATTTAACCTATTGGTAAACAATCAAATCAAGCAAGATATGGGACTTGGCGATGATTACAATATTTCGTTCACTATCATTGGCGAAACCGTTGATGAAGGCGGCGCCGCAATGGTAAAGGTGCTAGCTACTGCGTGTCCGCAAAGACTGGTTGACTGTTATATTAACCTATTTGCGATGCTAGGAATTGCACTAAGGGCGGTAAATATCAGTAGTAGCTGTATATCCCGTGTGTTACTAGCCGATGGCAGATATAAGGATCGGATGCCCTTGCTAGTAGTGCAAATTGAAAGGGACTTTATCAACCTAAACTTATATGACAATGAACAATTGTCGTTCTCCAGATATATTAATATTGATGCTGAGGATTATGCCGAGGACACGGACTATATAACCGAGGCCGTGGCAGAAAATATATTTAGGATGGCTCAATTCTATAAGAGTAGAAATAACGGTGAATCAATACGAGAAGTACTGTTCTATGGTGATGTTCGTGACTTCATGTCACTTACTAACGCCGTTTCAACTCTTGGTATTTCAACAAATATCCTCAATGTGCCTAGTTCCGTAATTGGATATGAAAAGTTCGAATTTACCCAATTTGCGAACGCGGTAGGTGCATTATATAAGCGAAATAGAGAAACAGAGCATATCAATTTGCTTGAGGCGGTTGCAACTAAAAGAAGAACGGGCGGCAACTCTTTTAAGATGACCCTAGTGGGAACATTCTTGCTAAGTGGACTTTTAATCGGTGGAGCATTCGCATTTCTATCCGTAGTAAATGCCGATTACAATAACAGGATTGATAAAATCGATGAATATATAAACAATCCTGATACGATTAAGAAATTAAATGAAGCTGAGCAACTATCACTAGAACTTAAGAACTTGGATGCTTATACGAAGCGGGTTAAAAAGGCCGAAACCGCTGTAACTTCCCTCCCAGTTTTAAATACCGATGTATTTAAAAAGTTAGAGGAATACCTAGATGGCAAAACAAAAATCATCAATGTTGAATTCACTACTGGCGGCTTAACCGTAGGTTGCAGATCAAAATCTCAAACGGCGCCAGCGGATTATGTCAAGGCACTTAATGATAGTGGATACTTTGATAATATAACCTATGGTGGATATACGACGGGCGGCGAAGATGATTATGATACTGATTTTTCTATCATTGTAAATGTAAAGGGCGGTGAAATAGAGTGAGCTTATCAAGTAAAGAAAAAATAATGGTTGTAGTGCTAGTTTTAGTTGCTACATGGGCGCTAGGAATAATGTTCATTATTAAGCCTAGTTTTAAGGCGATGAACGAGAAGCAGGAAACATTATCAGCTAAAATATCGGAAAAGCAAGATATTGAGGAAAAAATTAAAGACGGTTCTGCGATGAAAACAAGAATCAAAAAGGCTAAGAGAGAAAGCAAAGAATCGGCAGAAAAATTCTTCCCTCATACTAAAGATTTTGAGGCTGACAAGTATGTTTATAAGATTTTAAATGATAAGAAGCTAGATATTGGCTCACTTAGTATTTCAATATTAGATATTTATGAGCTAGAAATTTATGAATACCAGCCAAATGAACTTGCATACGCAATAAAGGATTATATAAATCCGGTTGCTGCGCCTAGTGAAGATAAAGAGGAAGGCGAGGCGGCTCAGGACGGCGCGAACAACGAAAATAGCGAAGAAAATTTAGATGCAGATAATCCTCAGAATAGTGGTAATACTGGGGCGGAGCCTCAGCAAGAGCCCGAAAAGAACAGCGAAACCGTCGCTAAAATGAGCGTTGAGGCGACTATTGAGGGTAAATATAAAGACGTAAAAGATGTTTTAGATACAATTGCAAACGATGAAAAGACGATTTATACCCAGAAATACACTATCGTTGAAAAGGGTAAGGATAAATTCGCTGGCTCTATTGTAGTTGATTTTTACTGCATAGAGCAAGTTGAGGAAGACGAATAGAAACAATGCCGACATAAAGGGTGATTACATGAAGAGCATGATAAATAAAATACATAGGAAGGACGGTTCAGTTTTATTCACCGTTTTAATTGTGATGACGGTAGTAATAATTCTTGCAACTGCATCCCTTACTTTGACTTCAGTTGCATATAGCACGGTTGTTGCCGAATATCGCTCGCAGCAAGCTTATTATACGGCGAAATCTGCTCTTGATGGTGTTGTAGATTATCTTCGTGCCGCCTCTATTACGGAACCTATTGTTGCCGAAATAGAAAAAATGGCGGTGAATGGTACTTCTATAAAAGGTGATTGGTCCAATGATACGGATGGCGGTATTGGTAAATTTAAAGTTGACTTATACTCGATTGAAGATAATGATGAGCTCATTAAAATTACCTCATCTTCCGAATATCTAGGGAAAACCTCAAGTGTGACGGCGATCATCAGAGCAACCGAAGTATACCGCAGGTTTGATGGTGTATTCACGGCTACTGGGCAAAATGCCTCTACCGATTCATTATCGCCGCCCGTCATTGTGGGTAAATCCAGTTTCGATATAGATGAAATTATATTGGTAAGTGGTGTAACCCTCGGCGGCAGTGTAATTAATACTGGTGATATCAAGCTATTAAATGGATTTAAAATTGACAACTCAACTGCTGATGGCAAGATTGATATTGTCACGGCGAAAGACCTCCACGTTTCTGCGCCCACAAGCGGCGGTGAAATCGATGGTACAATATATGTTGGTAGGAATATGTATGTAGATAATTCCGGCGCAAAGATTGGTAATGTTACCGATCCCGTTGATGTCTATGTGCATGGTGACTTAAAGACCCAATTTGCAAATTATTACGGTGAATTATATATTAATGGTGACTTAGATGTAAGTGGAAACGCTAATTTTTATCAACCCGTTTATGTGAATGGTAATCTACATTCTGCTGGCGGCGCAAGGTTCCATGCGGGGGTATATGTCGTTGGTGATGTAGTGAATTTGAGCGGTAATGCTGTGGGAGGACCATATGAGGTTGTCTATGGTGGTTCTATTACTCCAGATGCTTCTAGCAGCTATATTTGTACAAATAGCCAGGTAAGAAAATGCGACATGAACGAACTATATGAAGAACTGGGCTCAATTGTAAGAGGAAGTGTGTACACTCCTTGGATTTTTGAAGAAGAAAAGTTTGAACCCGCCGTATATAATATTAAGCTAGGTACATTATATGGCGACAATGAATATAAGATGAATTACACCATTGATGATAGTGGCGTTATAACGAATTATGAAACAACTAATGATGGCGGTAAGAATCTTAACTTTGATACGACACGTGGCGACTTGCATATAAAGGTAGCCAATCCCAATGCCGATAAATCAGCGCATGAATTCACTTTCGGCGGGGGCATCAATGTTAATATCATTGGGGATAATGAGGTATATTTCCTACTTGATGAGGGCGTTTCGTTCAAGCATATGGCTTATGGCGGGGATAAAATCGGAGTCGGTGGAACGGGCAACCCCCAATTCTATATGATATCTAACAGTGATGATATTACGATAGATTTCGGCAATACCGATCAAATACAGAATGTCTTTATTTACTGCCCATTTGCCAATTTTAAAATTGCTGGTAGCGGCGGCTTAACGGGAGCGGTAGTAGCTGGAGATATCAATACTTCATCGACGGGGAATAAATTCACATATGCTCCCCCATCTGAAGAATTGGAGATTAAGCTTCCTCCGACAACAAGTGTTTCCAATTGGAGAATTCAATCGTATTTAAGAACGAGCATGCTAACGAATAATGATTAAAATAAAGATGATAGGTGGGGTGATATTATGAAAAGAAGAATACAGAAGAAATATACATTAAAAGATGGTTTCACCCTAGTTGAAACTATAATTGCACTTGCAATTTTTTCGATGTTGATGGTAGTTCTAGTTACTATCTTTAGTGCGGCATTCAACACATATAGCGCCGCTCACACTATCGATAAAAACACCGATGAACAAGCGGCTGCAATTGAAGTTGGCGATCATGACGGAATGGATATTACCAATCGTTCATATGATTACAAATTCGATGATCCTATCAATAATTTCACATTGAATGCTGAAAAGTTCCGAGCTGGTACATCGGACGATAGAGTGCATATTGACTTTTTTAAGATAGCACCGTAAACATCATACTTTAATGAGTAATGGGGGAATAGCTATGAAACGATTAAAATTGAATAGAAAAGGCGGATTTACCCTCATAGAAATGGTTATCGTTATGGTAATGATGTCCATAATTCTAACGGGAGTTATGCTAATTTCTAGCCACGTCGGTGTATTTTTCAATAAAACTGACAAATGGACCAGCGACAAGAATACGACGAATACAATATCGCGGGCTTTATCCGAGCGAATTCGCTATGCCGATGAAGTGGGAATTTACAATGATTTTTCGCATATCGGATTTGTCAACAGAATATCGGCAGACGGCATCCCCGATGACTATGTCGTATTCATTATAAACAATGAAGTAGACGGCAAAAAGGGAAGAGTCTATCAATTGGAGATCGGCGAAATAGGCAGTATGCCGCCGGGCGATAACAAATTAATAATGCCCGAGGACTTCTATGGAAATCGAAGTTTCGCAATAGGTTTCTCTAAATATACTAACTCGTCAATTAATATTGGTATTGAAGTATTCGATAAAAATAATAACAGAACACTTGTTAGTGAAAACACTATTGCAGTAGAGAATGTCAGGATAAGAAGGACAGCAGTAGAAGAACATGATCCGGATATATCACAATCCGGCGCTAATACATACATAGTATTTAAGCAGCCGGATAGTTCATTTTAATTAAATTAATAAAGATAGATACCAATCAGCAATTGCAGTCCCAACTAATGATGCTATCGCAAGTCCTGCTGATAGATATGGACCGAATGGAATTTTACTTTTCTTAGTTTTTATCTTGATTATAATACCGCAAATTGCCGCTAGCACAATGCCGATTAGGGCGGCTATTACAACCGATTTAGCACCTAGGAAAAATCCGGCGGCGAACATTAACTTTACATCGCCTCCGCCCATTCCGCCAGTGAATATCGCTATTAATAGGAATGGTATGCTAATTATTACCGAGCCGATTAATCGGCTAAATATCGACACTTCAGGGAATATCCAGATTGAAGCGATTCCAAGGACGAAAATTGCTGCTACTAATCGATTCGGGATAAGCATTGTATCTAAGTCGATCATAGAAATTATGATGAGAATTGAGAAGAACAATGCAATTGTAACTGCTTGCTGAATCGACTTGTACCTATAAAATGCAATTGCATAAAGCACACCATTGAGCAATTCAATTAAAGGGTACCTAATCGAAATACGAGCATGGCAGGTTCGGCATTTCCCCCTAAGAAATATGTAGCTAAATAGGGGAAAGAGCTCATACCACTTTAATTCTGTCTTGCACTGCATGCAATGCGATGGACCGAAAACTATGGATTCATTCTGTGGAATTCGGTAAATGCAGACATTAAGAAAACTCCCGATAATCAATCCAAAGATAAACGCAATGATAATTTGAAACAACATATACTTTATTCACTCCTACATCAAATATAATATCATTGTATCATAATAAGCAGAAAATACAAGGGGAAATTAATTTATATGTTTTACATGCGAAATCATTTAAAGCTAAAAGTGAGGGTCATTGTATGAAAAATATACCTATTGGACAACTGTTAGTAGAAGGTGGCAAAATCACCAATGAACAGTTGATGACAGCATTGGATATACAGAAAGAATCCAAGGGGCAATTGCTTGGCGACATATTGGTGGAATTAGGATATATAAATGATGAAGAACTTGCTAAAGCTTTAGCAATGAGGTTGCAAGTACCTTATATCGATTTAACAAAAACTGAACTATCCCAAGAGGCAATAGACAAAATTCCAGAAGCACTAGCACGCAAACACGGCGAAATTGGGGTAGCTATTAATAATAGAAGGCTAACAATAGCGACGAATGACCCTGTGAATTTCTATGTATTCGAAGAAATTAAGATGATATCGGGCATGGATTACAATACCGTATTAGCATCAAAATCAGGTATAAGCAGCGTCATCGATAAAATCTATTCCATGCAGAATATCGACACTGTTATGGATGACGTTAATAAGGAATATACAATAGAAGATGAGCTTGCCGAATTGTCCGATGAAGCGCTATCGGGGGAAAGAGTCGATAGTGCGCCAGTTGTAAAACTAGCCAATGCTATTGTTGAGACCGCATATAGAGCTAAGGCGAGTGATATTCATATTGAGCCGTTTTCGAATATTACTAAGATTAGGATTAGAATAGATGGCGATCTTGTCGAGCAAAGCCAAATTAGCCACGCAATACATAATTCGCTTGTCACACGTTTTAAAATTCTAAGTAATATGAATATAGCCGAAAAACGTGTTCCACAGGATGGAAGATTCGCATATAAAATTGACGGAACGCACCTTGATGTGCGTGTGTCCAGTTTGCCGACTGTTAACGGCGAAAAAGTTGTTATACGTTTGCTAAGTACCGGTGCGAGCAAGATTATGGATATTACCGAACTTGGTATGACGGACTACAACTTCGATATGTTCCAGAGTATATTAAAATCACCGCACGGTGTTATCTTAGTAACGGGGCCGACGGGTAGTGGTAAGACTACAACACTGTATTCCGCCCTCGATCAATTAGCTAAGCCGAATATTAACATTATCACCGTTGAAGATCCAGTCGAGAAGCAAATTGATGGCATAAATCAAGTGCAGGTAAATGTTAAAGCGGGGCTGACATTCTCAGCTGGTCTGCGCTCAATCCTGCGACAGGATCCGGACATTGTAATGATAGGTGAGATTCGAGATGCTGAAACTGCTGAAATCGCCATAAGGGCTGCTATCACGGGGCATTTAGTTCTATCAACATTGCATACGAACGATGCCGCATCTACGATACTTAGGCTTGTGGATATGGGGGTAGCTCCGTATCTAGTGGCATCATCACTTGTGGGTGTAGTTGCACAAAGACTTGTGAAACTCCTATGCCCTGCTTGCAAACAACCAGTAGAGATTGATGAAGCCGATATGAGGTTACTTGGCATTGACACTCCGGCTAAAGTATATGGGCCGATCGGTTGTGACGAATGTAATCATACGGGATACCGTTCGAGAACGGCAATACATGAGATAATTGTTACTTCTAACGATATAAAAGAGCTTATTGCGGCAGAGAAAGATGCCGAAGATATAAATTTAAAAGCAAAAGAAAATGGCACCAGACTATTGAGGGAGAACGTTTCTGAACTTGTATTAGACGGGAAGACCTCTATTGAGGAACTTGTAAGAGCGACCTATTCTGTATAAATACATATTGAAAGGTGGACATTATGAAAATTGACAATTTACTTGATGAAGCGAGGAAGCTGAATTGTTCTGACATTCACTTTACTACGGGATTGCCACCCGTTGTTAGGCAGCACGGCACTTTAAAAAGGCTAAGCTCCTATCCAGTATGCACGAACACATCAATTCTAGGGGTAATCGACCAGATTACCGACCTGCGTCATAAGGAGAGAATTGCAAGTTTGCAGGATTGCGACCTTTGCTATACTTCAGCGGCAGGATACCGCCACAGGGTCAACATATACCGCCAAAAGGGCGATCACGCTATTGCGATTCGTCTATTGCGGGATACTGTTCCAACTATAAAGGAATTGGGGCTACCTGAAATTCTTGGCGATTTTGCCGTTAAGCCTAGGGGACTTGTTCTAGTAACTGGTCCTACCGGTAGCGGTAAATCAACAACATTGGCAGCGATGATTAACCATATTAATAAGAATCGCAACAGCCACGTAATCGTTATTGAAGACCCGATTGAGTATTTACATAAACACGGGAACAGTATGATAAATCAGAGGGAAATCGGGCAGGACGTTGACACCTTTGCCGATGCATTGAGATCGGCACTGCGTGAAGATCCCGACGTTATACTAGTCGGAGAGATGAGAGATTTTGAAACCATAAATGCTGCTATTACCGCCGCAGAAACGGGGCATTTAGTAATGTCGACCGTAC
>CALLQQ010000035.1 GCA_938014915.1 uncultured Clostridia bacterium | reverse complement strand
GACATTAAAATTGATTATTCTGGCTTAGATGCATTAATTAGAGAAAGAGATTCTGAAGATTATGAAGATTCTGAAGATTCTTATATGTGCTATAACATTCCTGAAGGGGAATTTGTAAAATCCGATATACCAAATTTCGTCTTTGTGAACGAAGATTATTTCATCTATAATGATGAAAGCACAGTTATTCTTGACAAAAACGGTGATATAGCATTGGAAATTGACGCTGAAAACACTGATTTCGCTCTTTCAGTTGTGAATGGAAAGCTCTTTTTAGAACATGACGGAGTCTGCTATGATATAGAATCAAAGAAGAAATATAAACTGAACAATTCGGGCTGTGAAATAATCTCCTATTTTAACGATCAATATATACTAAGATATCCCAACGAGTCGGATAATGTAGCCTATAGCTATAAAGCAATGTCGGAGAGCGAGTTGATTGGAGATGAGATAAAGTGAACACTTTAATCCTTGAAAACATCAGCAAACACTATGGAGAAAAGCTAGCGCTTGATAATCTTAGCATCACGTTTGAAGATGGCATTTACGGACTGCTGGGTCCTAATGGCGCAGGGAAATCAACATTGATGAATATTATTACTCAGAATGTTTCTTTTGATAACGGTGGGAAAATTACTTGGAATGGTTCCGACACTAAGAAAGATGACGTCACCTTTCGGGAAGTAATCGGCTTTATGCCGCAGCAGCAGGAACTTTACTCTGCCTTTACAGCTGCACGTTTTGTTGGCTATATTGCCACTCTTAAAGGCATTGCGCCAAAGCAGATTAAAGAAGAAGTAATGCGTGTTTTAAAGCAGGTTGAAATGTCTGAATATGCGAACAAAAAGATCGGTAGCTTTTCGGGCGGAATGAAGCAACGTGTTCTAATAGCTCAGGCGCTCCTTGGCAATCCGAAGCTTTTAATCCTTGATGAGCCGACAGCGGGGCTTGACCCAAAGCAAAGAGTGGTTGTGCGCAATCTTATTGGCTCCTTATCCAAAGAGCGAATTGTGCTTATATCAACTCATATCGTGTCCGATATTGAATCTATTGCAGACGATATTTTACTTATTAAGTCGGGCAAAATAATTGATAGAGGTAGCGTGTCGGAGCTTTCACAAAAGGTAGTTTCGGGTGAACAGAACCTAGAAAACCTCTACATGCAGTATTATGGTGACAAGATATGAGAATCTTGTCAAATGAGTTATACAAGCTATTTACATCTGCCGTATTTGTCTTTACTCTAGCCGTCGCTGTAATCGTTAGCCTGTATTCTTCAGCAACTACCCAGGTTGATGCGGTCGATACTGATAGCTATAAGGAGTTCTTTTCTGAAACCCTGCAAATTACGGATACTACCGAACAAGTCAAATACATAGAAGATAAGCTTGAATCTGTACTTAACTCCGCCGAGGTTAATATTGAATGGCGGAACAAAGTGAACTTTTACAGAAAACAACTTGAGCAAGCAACGGCAATCAGGGATTATGAGATATATCTTGAAAATATAGATAAGTCTGCCGAAACAATGACATCGATTTCTATTTTTGCCGATGAGAATAGCTTTACATACAGAAACATCATTCGCACACCGCAGGCTTATGAAGGTGTCAAGGCTGTCGAGCCAGTATTTTCACCGTCCGAGGGTATATTGCTTGCTATAAACAACAGGGCAATTGATATCGTTTATATTTTTGTCTTGATAGCGGCAGTGATTGTGCTTATCGGCAAAGAGCGTGAAAGCGGAATTATCAGTCTTTTAAAACCCTTAAAAAATGGTCGGCGAAATCTTAGCCTTGCAAAAACGATGTCGCTGCTTTTAATTGCTGTTTTTGTTGGTGCAGTTCTGTTTTTTTTTTCTCTTACAGTGAGTCAAATAAGATTTGGTCTAGGCGATCTTTCACGGCCCGTTCAATCGCTGGAGGGATTTATCGGCTGCAATCTTCCTATAAGTGTTTTGCAAATGCTATTAATTGCCTTCATGATGAAGGCTTGTACAGTTTTCGTTATTGCCGTTATTTTCGATTGCCTTTGCACGAAATTTTCCGTGACGGCATCTATTGTTTCTCTAACTGCCATTGCGGGCATTGAGCTTGCACTATATGCCTATGTTCCTTTCTCATCATCAGCGGCGCCTTTTGCTGCGATTAATCTTGCGTCTTTTATGGATAGCGCAAGTATTCTGAAAAATTATAGCTCTATAAACGCTTTTGGCTTTCCCCTATCGCATTTATGGGTAACTATCTTTTGCCTTATTATCGGTGCGGCTTTGTCAGTTTTTATTGCGACCATGCTATTTTCAAACATTAGTATCACTGCAAGCAATAAGTTAAACCTAAGGTTGCCGTTTCGGAACTTTGTCCCTAAAAGGGCTTTCACTTATTCCCTCTATAAGGTCATGATTATGCATAAGGGGGCTCTTATTCTGATAGCCGTTCTGGCAATTGAAATTTACGGTGCTGCTACATTCCAGTTAGCATATAATTCAGACGACGGATACTATAAGCATTACTGCGAAACACTATCGACGATGGATTCCGAACAGGCAAATATCTATATTAATAGTGAAGAAGAGCGGTTCAATGAGTTGCTTGAAGTACTCTCTTCGCCCGATACTGGCGCTAATGAATTAATAGAGGTAAGCCGTCAGCTCAATGCACGAACGGGATTTGAGCAAGCCAAAGAACAATATAATTACATCGCCAATTTATCAAGTAGCAACAAGGAAATGTTCTATCTAAGTGGCTGGAACGGGTTATTCGGCGTCAACGGTTATAAGGCCGATATGCAATGCGCACTTATATTGATAGCTTCGCTGTGCCTTATAATACTTCCATGTCTTGCATATGATAGGAAATGCCGAATGGGACTGCTGATCTATGCAACTAAGCACGGAAAAAATAAATACTATATGCATAATAATGTTATAGCCGCAATGCTTGGAATAGTAATTTCTTTTATAGTATATATACCCCGCTTTTATTCTATCTTTTCGGCATATGGATATGACGGTTTTGGCAGTTCTATACGTTGTTTATCCTTATATGAAAGATTTGCAGACATTCCTATATGGAGTTATCTTTTAATACTGTTCCTTGCGCGGTGCCTAATTGCCGTTCTTTTGTCAATTTTGCTTGTGTGGATATCGTCAACATCGAATAGTTCCTCAACTGCAATATTGATAGGGTTTATTCTGTTTGTCTTGCCTGTCCTGATATATTTAGCTGGTTATAGCTTAGCAATGGTGTTTTGCGTACCACTAAGCATTAGCAACATCTGGATTGAGATGAATTTAGCTGTCTTTGCGAATTTGTTTACATTCTTAGCGTTGGTCTTATATAGTCAGATTTATAGGCTTTTAAAGAAGTGAGGCTTGAGTATGTTTTGTTTTTTAGATAAAGGGGGTGTTAGCTATGTAATAGTAAGCAGCATTGTCAACACAATATCGTAATACGCTTTTAAA
>CALLQQ010000034.1 GCA_938014915.1 uncultured Clostridia bacterium | reverse complement strand
CTCAACAACGGAAACTTCTTACTACAAACCAACGAAGAACCCTCATAATTTAGATAGAACTCCGGGAGGCTCCTCCGGCGGAAGTGCAGCGGCAGTTAGCGCTGGTCAAGCCGTACTTTCACTTGGTTCCGATACGGGTGGATCTATCAGGACACCAGCGGCATTCTGTGGTGTTGTCGGATTAAAGCCGACCTATGGTGCGGTGTCAAGATTCGGGCTTATAGCCCTTGCTTCATCACTAGATCAAATTGGGCCTATCGGTAGAACAGTAACCGATGTTGCAATGCTATACTCTTTAATATGTGGACATGATAAGCTGGACGCAACTACAAATAAGATTGAACATAGCGACTATGCAAAGAATCTTTCTAGTGACATCCGTGGCATTACTATTGGAATACCAACGGAATACTTTGATCTTGATCTTAATGATGAAGTTAGAAAATCATTAATGGGTGCGATAAAGCAATATGAAGAATTAGGATGTAATATTAAAGAAATTTCACTACCGAGCAATGAGTATGCCTTACCGACATATCAAATTATCTCATCGGCAGAGGCTTCTTCCAATCTAGGAAGATACGACGGAGTGAAGTTCGGGTTTAGAGCGGCAGAGTATTCTACTCTTACGGAAATGTATGTTAATACACGAAGTGAAGGTTTCGGCGATGAGGTAAAGAGCCGAATTCTGCTTGGTACACTCGCTTTAAGTGCGGAGGGCTACAATGATTACTACTATAAAGCGAAGTTGATGCAAGAGCAAATTAGCAGTGAATTCGCAGCGGCACTAGGCGAATGCGATGCAATATTAACACCGACAACATTGGGGGTAGCATTCGATCTTGGCACGAATATGAGCGATGAAACAGATAGCTGCACAGTAGCGGTAAATTTAGCAGGACTGCCAGCGATTAGCATACCCTGCGGCGTGAATAGCGAATCAATGCCAATAGGAATGCAGATAATCGGCAAGAAATTTGACGAGCAAACAATTCTCAACCTTGCTTTCGCTTTTGAGAAAACTTGCGATACAATTAAAATGCCTGAAATAGTTTAGGGGGATGATAAAGTGAATGATTATGAAATTGTAGTTGGACTAGAAGTACATGCCGAGTTGTCGACAGAATCAAAAATGTATTGCAACTGTAAAAATGAATTCGGTTTAGAAGTGAATACAAGAGTATGCCCGATTTGCATGGCTTTGCCCGGGGCACTACCCACATTGAATGAAACAGCGGTTGATTATGCGGTTATGATGGGCCATGCTTTGAATTGTAAAATAAATTCTGTATCCAAACAGGATAGGAAAAATTACTTCTATCCCGACCTGCCTAAAGCATACCAAATATCTCAGGCTGAAGTGCCAGTATGTGAAAATGGTCATCTTGATATAATTGTAGACGGTGATGTTCGTCGCATTGGTATCACAAGGATACATATCGAGGAAGATGCCGGAAAGCTACTTCATGATGATAGTTTTGATGGTTCTCTAGTCGATTGTAATAGGGGAGGAGTGCCCCTGATTGAGATTGTATCCGAGCCCGATATTCGCAGCTCCGCCGAGGCGAAAGCCTTCCTAGATATGATTAAGCTGACATTGCAATATCTTGATATATCTGATTGTAAAATGCAAGAAGGCTCAATCCGATGCGATGTTAACGTATCAGTTAGGAAAATGGGCGAAAAGGAATTCGGTACACGTTGTGAAATGAAGAACGTCAATAGTTTCAGCGCTGCCGTTAGGGGAATTGAGTACGAATCAAAAAGGCAAATTGAACTTATTGAGGCTGGTGGCACTGTCGAGCAAGAAACACGAAGATGGGACGATGTAAAGGGAGAGAGCGTTACACTTAGAAGTAAGGAAGATGCTCATGATTATCGGTACTTCCCAGAGCCGGACCTGCTCACCATTGTTATCCCCGATGAGAAGATAGAACAACTAAAGCAAAATCTTCCTGAACTGCCTAGTAAGAAAATGATGCATTATATGATCGATTTAGGAATTTCCCAAACAGAAGCGATGCTTTTAGTAGAGAGTGATGATAAATCAAAGATGTTCGATGAGTGCGAGGAACTTGGCGCCGATCCGAACACCGCATTAAATTGGATTCTAGGTGATATATCTAAATATATGAACGAGTCTGGAAAGAGTATTTTTGATACGAATTTAACTTCACAAAAACTATGTGAGTTAATTTCGCTTATTCAGGCTAAGACAATTTCGAATGCTGCGGGTAGGATAGTATTTGAAGAACTTCTTCATAGGGACACCGATGTTAAAACCATTATCGAGGAAAAGGGTCTTGCACAAATATCTGATAAAGATGCATTACTTCAGATTGCGAAAAAAGTAGTAGAAGACAATGCGCAGTCCGTAGACGACTATAACAACGGTAAAACAAATGCATTAGGATATTTAGTAGGACAATGTATGAAAGCATCTAAAGGCAAGGCGAATCCGTCTATGATGAAGGAATTAATTCTATCACTCATCAAAGAATAGTAAAATTCGCTTTTTAATATAAAACCAGCCTAATCCAAAAAGGATTAGGCTGGTTTTATTTAATATGTACTACTCCTCATCAATTTTTACATCCGGATCTGAAAAATTAATGCTCTGGATATTTAGATTCTTTTTAGGAATACGCTTAATTGGTGAGTAGAGGAATTTATTGCAACTATCATTCGGGCTGAATGTTTTCTTCCTTCTACTGCAATCTATCATGCCAGTTTCTTCGTTTAAAGTCCCATGCGCACAATAACTGCACGATGGGGTAATGTCAGTACCAAATAAATACTTCTTCATTGTAATAAACTCACCCTTTACAATAATATATTCTTATTATATCATATTCTTCCGCTCTTTTCTATACCTTTTGTCGATAATAAGAAAAATGTCATTAAGAGTAGTATTATAGACGGGAATGGGCTTGAAGGATTTTCCACTGTCTGCCTTACTGCGCCCTTCCATGTGAATATTGATGGGGAGTATAGTGATAGTAAGTATCGACACAATATTGCGCTTAATAGTGCTGCTATCGGGCGTATTAATAAAAACTTTTTAAGGTTTAATGCGCCTTTTCCGATGGCGGACACTTGCATTATTACGCATATACCACCGAAAGAGATTAACCCAGTTACTAATGGAATAGAAATATATGTTCCATCTATTTGAGAAAGAGAGCTAATTTCAATAAAACCCTTTATGAATTTGCTAGCAACATTCGCATTAGATGAGAATAGATTCCCGATAGAATTAGAGATAGCAGGGATGATATTAAACGTATCCAGCATTGTAATCGCAACACCGAATACTACAATCATTGAACATACGGATATGAGCGCCTTAGTGCTGGAATTTATACTGCTAATCAAGCTTGTTGATGATATATTTAGCTTAATCGTATTTTTTTGTAGACGGGCAGGTTTTGTAAAGAATCCGATGAAAATAGCTACTATAATATTAGTCAGCGCAATAGATGCAAATATAATTATACCAATCCGCATACTATTATATAGGCGCAGAGATATAACACCAATAATAAAAGATGGACCACTGCAAAAGCAATAGCATAGCATATTGTCGGCTTCTTTCTTTGTAATCTTGCCACTTATAACAAGTTCACTGATGAGTTTAACTCCAATCGGAT
>CALLQQ010000033.1 GCA_938014915.1 uncultured Clostridia bacterium | reverse complement strand
AATCCCCCCAAGTTTTGCAGCTTTTATAGCGGCCTTCAAGCATATGAATGTATCGTAATCGGGCTTTTCGAAAGTTAAGTTACCACATTCGAATAGATTTAACCTCTGTGTCGGGCAAGGTATCCTATTAGGATAGGTCAATGCATACTGTATTGGGATTCGCATATCCGGTACACCTAATTGAGCAATCACTGAATAGTCGACATATTCAACCAGCGAATGTACAATACTCTGCCTATGGACGGCAATTTCTATATCTTCCGGCTCCATATCAAATAGCCACATAGCCTCGATAAGCTCAAGCCCTTTATTCATCAATGTTGCAGAATCAATAGTTATTTTTGCTCCCATACTCCAATTCGGATGTTGCAATGCTTGTTCTTTGGTGACATCTTCTAGTTCCTTTTTAGTCCAACCGAAAAAAGGCCCACCCGATGCCGTAAGTATTAATTTGTTTACCTCTGACTTATTATTGCCCTGTAAACACTGAAATATCGCCGAATGTTCGCTATCAACAGGAAGAATCTTCACTCCATGTTTTTTTGCAGCAGAGGTAACTATCTTACCGCCAGCGACTAAAGTTTCTTTATTTGCTAGTGCAATGTCTTTACCTGCCTTAATCGCAGCTAAAGTAGGTTCAAGTCCGACCATACCCACAATGCTATTAAGCACAATATCGGTACAATCAATAGTGGAAATCTCACATACACCGTCCATGCCTGCAACTACAGTAATGTCTGTATCGGCAAGTGAAGTTTTAAGTTCCTTATATCTACCGTCATCGAAAATCGCTACATACTTCGGCGAAAATTCTCTAGCTTGTTGCTCTAACAGTTCAACATTTCGATTTGCTGCAATAGCATCAATTCTAATATTATGCGCCCTTGCGATATCTAATGCCTGTGTTCCAATAGAACCAGTAGAACCCAGAATGGTAATTGACTTCATTAAATAAATCCTACTTTCTAAATTAAGGCTATTATATTACTTGCATAACCCTTAAAGTTATATACATGAGCGGCGCAACGAATAGGATGCTGTCAAATCTGTCAAGCACCCCACCATGTCCAGGCATTATTGAGCCGAAATCCTTAATGTTGCATTGCCTTTTAATTATTGATGCCGACAAATCGCCCATTACTCCGAATAATGTGCATACTCCACCTAATATAGCTAGCAATATTAGATTTAAACTTATATCACTATTTAAATTTGTGTATATAAGCCCCATTATTACGAAAAATGCCGACGTTGATAGGATCCCACCTATTAGCCCTTCTATGGTTTTATTTGGGCTTATTTTAGGTGCAAGCTTGTTTTTTCCTAGAAAGCTACCGACGAAAAATGCGCCAGTATCACCAATCCAAGCACCGGCCATTGTAAGTAGTAACAAAAATAAAGCATGGTCCGGTGATGCATCCCTAATTAAAATGAGCGAGCTTAATGAAAATGGTATCAGGGTTGACACCATAAATACTAATCCCACTTGTTCGATCTTAACATTCTCGCTATGAAAAATCATTATTAGGAATAACGCAACTATAAAAGCGAATATTACAGTGCTAATATTGTTAGCAAGGAATTTCGTCTGAAGAAAAGGAACTGTTGCAACAAATAACAGCGAAACAGCAGAAATTGGCTTGTTGTTAAAATAATTTGTGGCTAGAAGCAACTCATATGTAGCTATAACCGCAATAAGTGCTATTGCTATATTTAATGCGATAGTATTATAAAATACTAAGACAATCCCTAGAATTATAAGTCCTACAAAGGCTGATATAACCCTTTTTGCCATTTTTACACCCCACCAAATCTTCTGTTACGACGTGCAAATTCGTCTAATGCTTTATCCATATCTTTCTCCGAAAAATCCGGCCATAGAATATTCTTCATAAAAATAAATTCTGCATATGCTGATTGCCATAGCAAAAAGTTAGATATTCGGTACTCACCACTTGGACGAATGACTAGGTCGACATCGGGCATTTTTGATGTATATAGATATTGTGAAAAAACATCTTCATCAATCGCCGATAAATCTAAATTACCGTCGGCGACTTGCTTCGCAATGGACTTCGCGGCGGTGGCAATTTCCGCCCTACCGCCATAATTGACGGCGATGCCTAAAGTCATTAGATCAAAGTGTTTAGAATCTTCTTCGAGTGCGTTCATTTTTTGCTGAATCTCGTTGTCTAATTTAGTTCTATCACCAATGAAGATTACACGAACTTCCTCATCTATATATGATCTTACTTCATCTAGATATTCTTTCATCAGCGACATAATCGCATTGACTTCATCTTTTGGACGACTCCAATTTTCAGTTGAAAAGGCATAAAAGGTGCAATACCTTATGCCTTTTTCTTTGCAATATCTTACAACTTTACGGAATGCCTTTGCTCCTTGGCGGTGACCAAATTTACGTGGTAGCCCACGCTTTTTCGCCCATCTGCCGTTACCATCCATAATTATACCAATGTGTTGCGGCAGTGATTCTATTTTTTCTTTAGCCATTTCATCATCCATTCAAACGATTTATATTGACATGATTTCTTCTTGCTTTTCAGCTACTATATCATCAATTTTCTTCACATAATCGTCCGTGATATTTTGTACACTCTTCTCAATGCCTTTGAGTTCATCTTCAGTAATTTCAGAATCTTTTTTCATTTGTTTAAATTTATCGAGCGTATCACGTCGAACATTCCTAACTGAGATTTTAGAATCTTCGCCATATTTACTAACTAATCTAACGAGTTCTTTTCTTCTCTCCTCTGTTAATTGAGGGAATGCAACACGGATTACCTTGCCGTCATTTGTCGGATTAATGCCAAGGTCGGATGCTTGAATAGCCTTTTCAATTGCTTGCAATGCGGTAGCATCCCACGGTTGAATTGCTAAAACTCTAGCTTCCGTGACGGAAATTGCCGCCATCTGATTAATGTTTGTTGGCGTACCGTAGTAATCGACAAGGATTTTGTCAAGTACCGCAGGGTTCGCCCTGCCCGCCCTAATTGATGACAATTCATATTGCAATGAATCAATACATTTTCCCATTTTTTCTTTTGCGATATTAAGATCTGCTTTCATTACTTTTCCTCCTTAACAAGAGTGCCCACTTTTTCACCTATTATTGCTTTAAAGATGTTATCTGGAGCACTTAAATCAAATACTCTTATCGGAATTCCATTATCTTTACACATTGCTGCTGCGGTGCTATCCATTACTTCTAGCTTGTTAACTAGAATATCGCTAAAAGTAAGATTTTCATATTTTACAGCGTCGGGATAAACCTTTGGGTCTTTATCGTAAATTCCATCCACCATTGTCGCTTTCAGGAGTATTTCCGCCTCCATTTCTGCCGCACGCAATGCGGATGCCGTATCGGTCGAGAAGAAGGGATTACCCGTGCCACAGCCGAAAATTACGATTCTGCCTTTTTCAAGGTGTCTTACTGCTCTATTCCTTATATATGGTTCTGCAACTTGTTGCATACTTATCGCAGTCTGCACTCTAACAGTCGAGCCTAGCTCCTCAAGCACATCTGCAACAGCAAGTGCGTTCATTGTAGTGGCAAGCATCCCAATATGATCGGCTCTTGTGCGATCCATAGCGCCACTTGTTCTACCACGCCAGAAATTGCCCCCACCTACAACAATTCCAACCTCTACCCCGAGGTCGGCGCTGCGTTTTATGCTCCTACATATGCCATCCATAATATCGTAGTCAAGCCCGAATTTCTTATCTCCCGATAGCGCCTCACCACTTAATTTTAATAAAACTCTCTTATACTTTGATTGCATATACACATCCATTCCGCCGCCGCACAACAGCACAAATATATTTTATAGTGCATTCTCACTGTGCGTATAACATTGTGAATATCGCACTATAAGCTCATATAACTAACAAAGCTATACTTAATTTATTAAATAGCATTACTTTCATTTTACATTATTACGGTAGTTCTGTAAAGGCATAATTGCAAAATTTGATAATTTAATGTGTGTAATCATATTGAAAGCTATGTTTTGCAATATAGAATTCACATTAATAACTACAATTATATCCGCACAAGAAAAAAGCACAAGCAAATATCACTTGTGCTTTCTTATAAAAATCTACTTCATCATTTCTGCTACTTCATCAGCGAAGTTATCATCTCTTTTTTGGAGTCCCTCGCCTTTCTCATATCTAACGAAGTTCACGATCTTAATTGTGCCGCCAAGCGATGATGCTACGCCATCAACATACTTTTTAACGTCAATATCGCCATCTTTAACAAATGCTTGTTCTAATAGACAATTTTCCTTATAGAACTTTGACATTTTGCCCATAACGATTTTGTCTGCTATATGCTCAGGCTTGCCCTCTTTTACTACTTGCGCTCTTAGAATTTCTTTCTCGCTCTCGATTATTTCTGCCGGTACTGAATCCTTGTTTAGATACTGAGGATTCATTGCAGTTACTTGCAACGCAACGTCTTTTCCACATTGCTTTACTTCTTCATTAGAAGGATCAATGTCGGTTTCAATCTCAACAATTACACCGATTCTTCCATCGCCGTGAGTATATGCAATTAAATTTCCTTCTAATCTCTCAAAACGTCTAATCTTAAGATTCTCTCCAATTGTAGAAATCTTATTTGTCAATTCTTCAGCAACAGTCTGATCGGAGCCAGCTAACTTGCAATTTGCTAGTGCGTCAACATCAGCAGGGTTTTCATTGATTACTGTATTAGCGACTGCTTGTGCAAATTCTGCGAATTGCTCATTCTTCGCTACAAAGTCAGTTTCGGAATTGACTTCAAGAACAACTCCAACATTCTTTGCATCGTCAACTTTAGCAATTACCAATCCCTCAGCAGCAATCCTTCCTGAACGTTTTGCTGCGGCAGCAAGTCCTTTTTCACGTAGAACTGCAATAGCTTTTTCCATATCTCCATCAGTTTCAACTAATGCTTTTTTACAATCCATCATACCGGAACCGGTCTTTTCACGAAGTTCCGCAACTAACTTAGCTGTAATATTCGCCATAATATACTCCTCCAATATCTATACTTTATTATTCGGTCACTTCTTCCGCTACATCTTCAACTTCTTGGGCTTCTGATTCTTCATCACTATCTTGGAAGCCTTGTCTGCCCTCTAGAATAGCGTTAGCCATTGTAGCAGATAGAAGTTTTACTGCACGAATTGCATCGTCATTACCTGGAATAACATAGTCGATATCGTCGGGGTCGCAGTTTGTATCCACGATAGCAACGATCGGAATACCAAGCTTCTTAGCTTCAGCAACTGCTATTTTTTCTTTTCTTGGGTCAACGATGAAAAGCGCACCAGGTAGCTTATCCATAGTCTTAATACCGCCAAGGAACTTTTCAAGTTTATCTATCTCATGATTTAATTTCATTACTTCTTTTTTTGGTAGAAGCTCAAATATGCCATCTTCCTCCATCTTGCGAAGTTGTTCTAGCCTTTTGATTCTTCTACGCATTGTAGTAAAGTTCGTCATCATACCACCGAGCCAGCGAGCATTTACATAATGCGCTCCCGCTCTTATCGCTTCATCTCTGATTGAGTCAGCGGCTTGCTTCTTTGTTCCTACAAAAAGCACATTGTCGCCATTTTCTGCGACTTCACGCACGAAATTATATGCTTCCTCAAGTTTCCTTACCGTCTTTTGAAGATCGATAATATAAATTCCGTTTCTCTCCGTAAAAATGTACGGAGCCATCTTAGGGTTCCATCTTCTTGTTTGATGCCCAAAGTGAACACCAGCTTCAAGAAGCTGTTTCATTGATACTACTGCCATGTGTTTTTCCTCCTATTTTTGGTTTATTATCCTCCATCCTGCCTTTCATTAAAGTTAAATATGAGCTACCCCCATTAAAATGGAGGAACCATGCCCATTAAGACAAGATGTGCGTAATGCGTAAATATTATAACACTTAAAACGATTCATTGCAAGTACTTTAGTAGAAAAATTAATTTTCATTGATGGTATGCCATTTATGCCAAAATTATTTCAGATTATTTGCTACAAGTATTGACATTAATCGACAAAGATATTATTATTTAATGGTATTCATGTAAAATAGATGGCACATATCCAGGTGTGGGGATTGTGCTAAAAGAATGGCAGGGTGGAGATTTTGACATTTATTAAGAACATTAAAGTTATTTGCATCACTATTCTCTTTTTTTATAGTATAAGTTATGGGGTTATAGAGACTTATGCATATAGTTATCCAACTCCTAATGGGTTTTGCGATAATGATTATCAGAAGCTACTACAATTTTACCTAAACGGGAACCAGCATTTACAATGGGATATAAGCGACCCATCGAAATGGCATGGCGTAACATGGGGCGGTTACCCTAATAAACGTGTTGTGTCAATTAACCTGCATAATTGCCAAATTAGCGGCGAACTCGATTTATCGGATTTCTTAGAAATAGTATCTGTGGAAGTCCCCGATAATGAATTAACGCATTTAAATATCAATAATTGCCCTAACATTCTTGCAATTATCTGTAATAACAATAAAATTAAATGGATATCAGGATTAGATAAGATAAACACTAATGCCTATATTGCTACGGACGGCAATCCTAATATAACGAATGTTAGGGGCGCTATATCCTCATCAGAAATTATTGATTCATTTAAAGCTGATGGTAATTCGCTATTCGTGCTTAGAGATGCTATCACATTAGAGGGTGGAGTATTAAATAGCATACCGATTGATTATAGTGCAAATTTTACAATCGTTGATACCTACGATCGTTTCCTTTATGAATGGAATTTTTACAACGTACCTCCCGCATCTTTCAATGGGGATTTTAATTTAAAAGCCGAACTCACAACCTTGAATTCTAATTCGGCGAACATATTGTCATTGAAATTAGCCAGCTATCCCCCACCATCTGCGAGGTTAAAAATCGATGTTTCAAATCATTACAATGATGGTGAACTTCTCTTTATATATAGTGATGGCAATAAATCTAGCAAGAGCAATTCCATATCTTCATCACATTCACTGACGAATCTAGCGTCAAGTGTAGAAGTTAACAATGGTATTATAGATTTCACTCCAATGGGGGAAGATATTATCTTATCTAATATGCCAATCGAAATTGAAGAAAGTACTACATCAACTACAACGGAGAATTCTACATCAACTACAACAACTACTGCGAATACTCCCCATATAACTTCAGCAACTGCGCAGAGAATCGATGATGATTCCAATGCGGGGCATACTTCAACGTCATCCAGCACGTATATCGAACATCAAGATGAATATATCAATACCAGTGAGGGCAATTCTGACCCTACATCTAGAATCGGTAGTGAAGAAGTAAGTGGAACCGATATTGAGGAACCTAATCCATCTACATATGGAAGATTCAGTTTGCTGTTTTTCCCCTTTATGTTCTCCATTGCTTTCTGTTTAAGCTTACATAGTCGACGGCGGATAAAGTAGTACATATAAATATGTTATTGTTGTATTTATAATTTGTACAACTTGCATATTATAGCTATATTGTGAACATGTCTTTTCTCCACTTTTAACCTTGATATTTCTGCAAATATAGTATAATATATAAGTATGAGTTTATGTTCAAATGGAATTTATTCTTGGTTGAAAGGTGTTGCGTGATGGGATTTGCTATCAAGAGCACTAGGAAATTTTATAATTGTTTCAGATGGTCGGCTTTTTGTAATTTTACAAATTCGCCGTATCCTATCGCACCATAAATGTATATTAAGCTGTGGCATACCTTGTCGCAGTTTATTTTTTTTGAAGAAAACTATGGAGGTATATTGAATGGCAAAGAAAGTAGCAATAATAATGGGGAGCGATAGCGACTTCCCAACTATTAAGAGCGCATGCACTACATTAAAGAAATTCGGTATAGAATATGAGGCACATGTGCTGTCGGCACATCGCACACCGGAACAAGCTAGCAAATTTGCATCCGATGCAAAAGAAAACGGCTTCGGGGTAATTATAGCCGCCGCAGGTAAAGCCGCTCATCTAGCGGGGGTTCTCGCCGCACATACTACCCTGCCCGTCATTGGAATTCCAATTAAATCTTCAACTTTAGACGGGCTGGACGCATTGCTTTCGACCGTACAAATGCCGAGCGGTATCCCTGTTGCCACTGTTGCAATTGATGGCGCTGAAAATGCGGCA
This sequence comes from uncultured Clostridia bacterium, assembly GCA_938014915.1. Taxonomy (GTDB): domain Bacteria; phylum Bacillota; class Clostridia; order Oscillospirales; family Ruminococcaceae; genus JAAZLM01. The sequence goes on along the minus strand of CALLQQ010000033.1, from coordinate 6,614 downwards.
TTGTTAGCCGTGCAAATTCTAGCAGTCGGGGATAATGATATTACATATAAATTGGAGAAATATAAAGAAGAAATGGTTCAAGCAGTATTAGAAAAAGATAAGAAAGTCATGGAAGAAGCTCAAAATCTATAATTATAAAAGGGGATTATTATGAAGAAGACAACATTGCTCTATGAGGGAAAAGCTAAAAAAGTTTTTACAACGGAGGACGAAAATCTTTATATCGTCGATTATAAGGACGATGCAACCGCATTCGATGGCAAGAAAAAGGGCACAATAAACGATAAGGGCATTATAAATAATCGTGTCACAAACCATCTAATGCAATACCTTGAGAAGAATGGCGTTCCAACGCATTTTGTAGAAGAAATCTCCGATAGAGAAACTATCGTGAAAAAGGCATCTATTATACCGATTGAAGTCATCGTTCGTAATATAGCTGCTGGCTCACTATCAAAAAGGCTCGGATTAACTGAGGGAACGAAATTATCTAAGACTGTACTAGAATATTGCTATAAGGACGATTCATTAGGCGATCCAATGATAAATGAATATCACATTGCCGCTATGGAGCTAGCTACTGAAGAAGAGTTAAAAATCATTGCCGAATACTCATTTAAAGTAAATGAACTTCTCACTGCGTATTTAATTGATCTTGGCATTGAATTAATTGATTTTAAGCTAGAATTCGGGAGAACTAGCGACGGTACAGTTATCCTAGCTGATGAAATTTCACCCGACACATGTCGCTTCTGGGATTCGAAAACAGGTGAAAAGCTTGATAAAGATAGGTTCAGGCGTGATCTAGGTGGAGAGGAATACGCATATAAGGAGATAATGCGTAGGCTATTAGGAGAATAAACGCTACTTGTATAAGAAAATTTGGAGGTATTTATAATGGAACAACTCCATGAGGAGTGTGGCGTATTCGGGATATATACAAATGAAGTTTCTGATGTTGCAGCGGATACTTATGTTGCGCTCTATGCACTTCAGCATCGTGGGCAGGAAAGTTGCGGTATAGTAACTAACGACGACGGAATACTTAGTTATCATAGGGATTTAGGGCTGGTGTGCGATGTATTCACTAAAGATGTGCTTGAAAAGCTAGGTAAAGGAAAAATTGCAATCGGTCATGTTAGATATTCAACAGCTGATAAAGCTAACAGATCTAATTCGCAACCATTAGTTGTAAGGCATATAAAGGGCCCTATGGCTATCGCACATAACGGAAAATTAACCAATGCGCAGGAATTGCGCTCTGAATATGAATTAAACGGTGGCATTTTCCACACAACGAACGATACGGAAGTAATTTCATATGCAATTACCGAACAAAGAATTCAAACTAAATCTATTGAAGAGGCCGTCGAAAAAGCAATGTACCGTTTAAAAGGTGCATATTCAGTAGTGATGATGTCGCCAAAGAAGCTAATAGCAGCAAGGGATCCCCTAGGATTCCGCCCGTTGTGCCTTGGTACAATTGATGGCGGTTATGTAGTTGCATCGGAATCTTGCGCACTTGATGGTATCGGCGCCGAATTTGTCAGAGATATTAAACCAGGTGAGATTGTCATAATTGACGATAAGGGAATTCGATCAATAGAAACGCATTGCGGTAGTAAGGGCAAGCTATGTGTATTTGAGTTTGTATATTTTGCACGGCCCGATTCTATTTTAGAGGGGGCAAGCGTTCACCGTGCAAGAATAAGAGCAGGGCATTATCTTTCACTTGAACATCCCGTTCAGGCGGATGTCGTTATCGGTGTTCCCGATTCGGGACTTGATGCAGCGCTCGGTTTTTCACAGCAGTCAGGCATCCCCTACGGTGTAGGCTTTATAAAAAATAGGTATGTTGGCAGGACATTTATTCAACCAACACAAAGGGAGCGTGAACGCTCCGTCCATATAAAACTCAATGTTATTAAAGCTAATGTAAAGGGCAAGCGTGTCGTGTTGATCGACGATTCCATTGTTAGAGGTACAACTATCGGCAGAATCGTCACACTTCTTCGTGAGGCTGGAGCAACAGAAGTTCACATTAGAATTTCATGCCCTCCATTTTTAAATCCATGTTACTTCGGTACCGATATTGATAGCAGGGACAAGTTAATTGCTTGCCGAATGTCGGAGGAAGAAATAAGGAATCATATTGGTGCAGATAGCTTAGGATATCTAAGTATCGACAGCGTAAATCACATTGCTGAAAATGCTAATTGCGAATTCTGCGATGGCTGCTTTACTGGTAATTACCCTGCGGAGATACCGCAGTGCGAACAGAAGGATAAATTTGAAGCAAAGATAACTAGCACGGATAAATAGAGATTGGAGAGAAAAAGCATGAAAAGTTATAGCGATAGTTATAAAGATGCTGGCGTTGACGTAACCGCTGGATATAAGGCTGTAGAGCTTATGAAATCACATATTGCAAGAACAACAACAAAGGGTGTTCTATCCGGCATTGGTGGCTTCGGTGGTTTGTTTGAGCTTGATCTAACTGGAATCAAAAGTCCTGTATTAGTATCGGGGACGGACGGAGTCGGAACGAAACTTAAAATAGCATTCAGCCTAGATAAACACGATACTATTGGAATAGACTGTGTTGCAATGTGCGCAAACGATATAGTTTGCAGTGGGGCAAAACCACTATACTTCCTTGATTATATCGCCGTCGGTAAGAATGTTCCGGAAAGGGTAGCAGAGATTGTAGGCGGAATAGCGCAAGGCTGCGTTGAATCGGATTGTGCCTTAATTGGCGGCGAAACTGCGGAGATGCCCGGATTCTATCCCGAAGATGAGTATGATGTAGCAGGATTCTGCGTTGGTGTGGTCGATAAATCGGAAATTATCGATATTTCAACGCAAAAAGCAGGAGATATTATAATAGGAATTGCCTCTAGCGGTGTTCATTCAAACGGTTTTTCCCTAGTGAGGAAAGTTTTTAGTTCTAACGATACAAATATGTTAAGGCATATCCCCGAATTATCAACTTCATTGGGTGAGGCACTTTTAACACCGACTAAAATATATGTGAAACCGATATTGAATCTATTATCGCAAGTAAAAGTTAAATCAATCGCACATATTACTGGTGGCGGTTTTTATGAGAATATCCCCCGCTCACTCCCTGAAGGATTATCAGCAAAAGTCGAGCTATCAAGCATTGATATTCTACCTATTTTTGATTTAATTAAATCGGCAGGTAATATCCCTCTTAATGATATGTTCAATACTTTCAATATGGGTGTCGGAATGAGCGTTGTGGTGGATAAAAACGATGCGGACAAGGCATTGGAGTCATTAAAGAAAAGTGGCGAAAACGCATATATCATCGGTGAGCTATACGATGGTGAGGACGGTATTGTGCTATGTTAAACATAGTAGTATTAGTATCGGGTGGAGGAACAAATTTACAGGCTTTAATTGATGCGCAGAAAAAGGGCGAAATCACGGGCGGCAAGATTTCATGTGTTATTTCAAGCAATTCGGATGCCTATGCCCTACAAAGAGCGAAAAAGAATGGCATACCGTCTATTATCGTAAGAAGGAAAGATTATGCCGATAACGACAGTTATAGCGAAGCTTTGACAACTGTATTAGATGAAGTTAATGCCGATATAATCGTTCTTGCGGGCTTTATGAGCATATTGTCGAAATCTTTGACAGATAAATACAGGTTCCGTATCCTCAATGTACATCCGTCGCTGATACCTTCATTCTGTGGTGATGGATTCTACGGGTTGAAAGTTCATGAAGCCGTATTAGCCTGTGGTGTGAAAGTTACTGGTGCAACTGTGCATTTTGTAAATGAGGTAGCAGATGCCGGGGCGATTATTTTGCAAAAGGCTGTAGATGTTAAACGTTGCGATACGCCCGAAACATTGCAAAAACGTGTAATGGAAGAAGCTGAGTGGGAGATCCTTCCGAGGGCTGTGTCCCTATTATGTGAGGGGAAAATTGAAATAATTAACGGGCGAGCATATATCATTGAATAAGGAGTAATAAATGAAATCAATTGATAAGTTTTTAGATAATAATCCCTATCCCGGTAGAGGGATAATAATCGGTAAAAGTAACGACGGTAAAAACGCTGTTATTGCCTATTTCATAATGGGCAGGAGCGAGAACAGCAGGAATCGTGTTTTTGAAAAAACTGATGACGGAATTAGGACTCAAGCATTCGACGAGTCAAAGTTAACTGATCCTTCCTTGATAATATATTCTCCAGTTAGGAAAATTGGTGATGTGTATATAGTGACAAATGGTGATCAAACCGACACTATCTATGAGTATTTAGAACAGGGCGATACATTCGAAAATGCATTAAGGTCACGTGAATTTGAGCCCGATGAACCGAACTATACTCCACGAATTTCAGGAGTTTTGACTACGGGCGATAATGAACTTTCCTACTCCTTATCCATACTTAAAAGTTCGAACGGTGACGCACAGTCATGTGAAAGATTGTTCTATGAGTATTCAAGCCCGCTCAATGGGCAGGGCAAGTTTATTCATACATATAAATGCGATGGCAATCCCCTCCCCTCATTCAAAGGTGAGCCTAAGACTATAGCTATTGACGATGATATTGATAGCTTCACCAGCCTAATATGGAATAGCTTAAATAGTGAGAACAAAGTATCTTTATTCGTGCAGTATATTGCAATCGATGGGAGTGAGCAGGATTATCGTATTGTTAATAAGAATCAATAGACGCAATAAAATGGAAGGAGCGATATAATGAGCAATGAATTACAACTTAAATATGGATGTAATCCTAATCAGAAGCCGGCAAGGATTTTTACGCAGGAGGGTAAACTCCCGATAGAAATTTTAAATGGCAATCCAGGTTATATAAATTTGCTTGATGCCTTTAATGGATGGCAGTTAGTTAAGGAATTAAAGGAAGCCACGGGCCTCCCCGCTGCGACGTCATTCAAACATGTTAGTCCTGCGGGTGCTGCGGTGGGATTACCATTATCCGATACCTTGAAGAAGATATACTTCGTCGATGATTTGGAATTATCACCCTTAGCATGTGCATATGCTAGGGCACGTGGTGCTGATCGTATGTCTTCATATGGTGACTTCATCGCTCTATCCGACGAATGCGATGCATCTACTGCTACAATGATAGCAAGAGAAGTTTCAGATGGAATAATTGCGCCATCATATACTGATGAGGCCCTATCTATTCTGAAATCAAAACGAAAAGGCACATATAATATCATTAAAATAGATATTAATTATAATCCCCCGACAACCGAGCAAAAACAAGTTTTCGGCATTACTTTTGAGCAGGGGCGCAATGAGATAAAAATTAATGCATCGATGCTTGATAATATAATTACCGATGCGAAAGATATGAACGATAATGCCAAGCGTGATCTGCTAATATCGCTAATTACACTTAAATATACACAGTCAAATTCCGTTTGCTATGCGAAAGATGGGCAAGCTATCGGAATCGGCGCAGGTCAACAATCGAGGATACATTGCACTAGACTAGCAGGAAATAAGGCTGATATATGGCATTTAAGGCAGCATCCTAAAGTGCTTGGCCTGGACTTTTTACCAAGTATTCGCCGTGCAGATCGTGATAATGCTATCGATATCTATATTTCGCATGATTATATGGACGTGCTTGATGATGGTATATGGCAGAATATCTTTTCCACACGGCCAGAAGTATTTACATCTGAAGAGAAAAATGAATGGCTAAAATCAGTAACCGACGTTTCACTAGGATCTGATGCATTCTTTCCATTCGGTGATAATATAGAACGCGCATTTAAGTCAGGTGTAAGATATATTGCGCAACCTGGCGGATCGATAAGAGATGATAATGTAATCGAAACGTGTAATAAATACGGCATAACTATGGCATTCACAGGCATAAGGTTATTCCACCATTAATATAGAGAGGACAGATATAATGAAAGTTTTAGTTGTTGGATCAGGCGGCCGCGAGCATGCAATGGTAATGAAATTATCAAAGAGTCCCAGAATTGAGAAACTCTTTTGCGCTCCTGGTAATGGCGGTATATCAAAGTTCGCCCATTGCTTCGATGTCAAGGTAAGCGATACTAACGGAATGGTAGCACTTGCTAAAAAGTTGGAAGCCGATATGGTAGTTGTCGCTCCGGAAGAACCTCTCGCTAATGGTCTTGTTGATAGCCTTAATGCGGTTGGTATCAGAACATTCGGCCCTAGTAAGGCAGCAGCAATCATAGAGGGCAGCAAGGTATTTTCAAAAAATTTAATGAAGAAATATCATATACCTACCGCAAAATATGAAGTATTCGATAATGCCGACGATGCTATTGCATATATTCAATCGGAAAATACCTATCCTATCGTGATTAAAGCGGACGGATTAGCACTTGGTAAAGGTGTTATTATAGCAGAGAATTTTGCAGAAGCTAGGAAAGCTGTAACATCAATGATTGAAGACGGCGCCTTTGGCGAAAGTGGTCGTAATATTGTAATAGAAGAATTTATGACTGGACCAGAAGTAACAGTCCTAGCATTCACTGATGGTAAAACCATCGTACCGATGATGGTGTCCAGCTATTCTTTATTAAGAAGTAAGGTGAGTTACCTTGTCCGAAGAA
>CALLQQ010000032.1 GCA_938014915.1 uncultured Clostridia bacterium | reverse complement strand
GGCCCGACAGGACCGACAGGCCCACAAGGACTGCAAGGGGCGACAGGTCCAACTGGTCCAGCTACTACCGAAACTTCAATGAACGTACAGAATACGACTGGTTCAACCATTTCAGTAGTACTTGATGGAGCGAATATACCGCTTGCGAACAACCAGAATTTAGACGGATTTTCTGCCAATGCCACTAACACCGTATTTACAGTTCCCGAAACGGGCACTTATTTGGTAACTTACAACATTAGCACCACGGTAGCTCTATTGATGGCGAGCCGAGTTCTCCTAAATGGCACGGCGATACCAGGTTCTGTTTTTGCACCAGCCGTTTCCGTATCGGATTATACTGCGACGACTATTGTCAATTTAGCGGCGGGAGATCAACTAGAACTTCAGCTTTACGGGCTAGTAGGTTTGGCAGTGCTGCAAGACGGCGCTGGAGCGACGCTTACAGTAGTGCGTTTGGCATAAATAGAAACTATAAAAACAATATCAACACACCACATATAAGTGGGTAGAAAAATAACCGCAAAAGCCCTCAAATATAGGCTTTTGCGGTTATTTAAACCTGGTTGCGGAGGACAGATTTGAACTGCCGACCTTCGGGTTATGAGCCCGACGAGCTACCGAACTGCTCCACTCCGCGATATGTTTTTGTTGCGCCTTTCTTAAGGTGCTTTATTATTATATCACCCATAATAGCATTTGTCAAGGGGGAATTGAAACTTTTATTCTTTATATTTCATTATACGCAAATAAGATAGGTATTATGCGCCGAATCCCGATTCGGCGCATATAAAATTCATATCCCTCTCCCGAATAGAAACCCCATCGCCAGAGCTACAACGGCGGAAATTACAGCGCCGATTAGTGTTTCCCATCTTTTAATTGGCATGCGATTTAGCTCACTCATGCCAGATTTTAGCTCATTGAGCGTCGACATAATATTCGATAGCTTTTCGTCAACACATGCTTGCGATACGGCAAATGCATTTACTTTTGAGAAAAGCAGCTCCGTATCACGCTCTAACTTTTCAGTCCTTGCTAGAAAAACGTCCATATAAATCCTCCTACTGCGTATTGCGCCCAGAATAGTAATCATCGTATATAGTTAAAGTTGTCACAATTCCTTTGCTACCGCCTTTAATGCGAATTGCATGCGGGCGGAACTGCCCCTTGTCAATGCTCATTATCGCATTGTTCATGTTGACCGGCTCATATATATCTTCACCGCTGAATCCGTGATAGCTAATCTCCCGTGATTTAGAATACCTCATCGAGAAATCGAGCTTTGACTTCAGCCCCTGCGCAATATTGGCAAGCCAACTCAAGTCCGTATTAATGTGCTTAATTCGCACAATCCCCCTTTGTAAAGGTATGTTATTATGGGAGGAGAATACACCGTAATTCCCGTTAGTATCTTTCATATAGATACTGCTAATACTTGTAGAATTGTCGGATTTCACCGATGCGCTAATTACCTTTCTTTCATCAATTGTAGTCTGAAAATTATTCTTTGGCAGCCCGTATCTAATCTCATTATCATATGTTGCATAGGGCAGGCAATCCCAATTCCTAACGCAAATATGGGACGCCGCATCCCACATTGATGCGCTATCTTTAATCACGATGTAGTTGAGCGCCTTTGTCGATGACTGGAAGCCAATTCCACTAAGATTAATGTAATCGGAATTCAGCTTGTTCAAAGTCATATTATAATATGTGCCGGGCATGATGTGATTTTGCTCAAGTAGAGATGTTTTCGCCTTTGCCTTAATTGTGCAAATATATCCAGCACCCGTCATTGTGAGAATGCCTTTTTCAAGATAGCCTTTTAAAATTACACGACCGTTAAGTGTTGCGGTTATTGATGTGAAATCGGCGGTGTTTAAATCGCCACGTCTAATATGGAATCTTGCATTCAATACCGCCGATGGATGGTATCTATCTTTTTTAAAATTGAAAGATAGGCATTTATCGAGAATAATATTCTCCCCATTTATAGTGGATGCGTTTACGATTAGCGACATTCTTCACCCTCCGATCGATTTACTTTGCGTGAATGTGATTTCACATAAGATATCGTCATAGGAATTATCAAGCCTATATGCCCCTATGATGGAATCTATCGTAATATCACCAACTTGCAAAATATGCGGATTGTTATCGCTGAGCGAATCAAGCATGGATGAAAGTTCGCTCAGTTCACCTTTTTTAGCATAGCCGCTTATTATTAATTCGATAGGTTCGCTGCCTGCCCCCTCATTAAAAATACCGCTTGAAATTGTAGAGATGTTTTCTATCTTTGTTCCTCTTTTTACACTGAATTTACATAAATGTATCGGTAGAGAAATTCCATCGTATGAAAAATTAATCTCTAAAGTTCTGTTCAGCACTAGGGATAAATAAGCCTCCCTACCATTAATGCGAATTCGCTCTAGAATACTAACGATATAGCGTTCATCTTTAATCGTGAGAACATCACCTTTTTGCACGGATTTCAGCGAATTCGGCTCACAAATGCAAGTAATCTTGTCGGGCGAATTCCCAGCCTTATTATGCTCCGACTGGCCCGTAAGATAATCACCATAGGGATAGATGCCATATGTGGATTCGCCATTTTCAGCTATGACTTTAAAACCGTATGCCGATGCAATTCGCCCAATGCTAGTTGCTATATTCATTAAATCACACTCCTAAAAATGAAGTCATCATTCAATAAGATATCGCTTGCACCCTCAAGATAGCCCGATAGCAATTCTTCTGCAATTTTAAGCCTTAATTTCGGATCGCCGTTCATTGATATATTACCAAGCTTTACCCCTACTACATCTTCTCTTGATGCTTCTATCAATGCAAGATTGTAATAAGATAGGGCGGCGCAAACCATATTCAATCGGTCACAATGTAGCGGCTCATCGTTGCTATCCTTTAACATGGAGCGCACTTTACTAATAGCATCTTTAATAACGGGCAAATAGCCGATAGTATCCTTTGGATCGTTCCCCGATAATAGTGAAGTAATTTCACAAATAGTAGTTAAATCCATATAATTCTCCTTACATCTTAAATTAAAGGGCGTATCTATATAATTCGATACGCCCTGCGTTAATTCTACTATACTAGTGACAATACCTTTGAGGCATCGGTGAATATTTTTGAGAATCCTGCAACAGTCGTTATGGCGGTGCGTTCCATCTGCCTATCAATTAACTTGTCACTCTCAAGTGATAGATCCTGCGCAATGACCATCTCAAGTGCGCAGCTTTTATCAAGTCCAATTATCTTGCTATCATCAAGACAAGTTGTCTTAATAAGTGTAGCGCCGAATGGTAATTTAATTTTACCGCTCGTCATGTAGTCGCCGCCGAAATTGTCACGAATCTCAGCAAATTGCAGGATTCTAGACATATTGTTCGGCGATGCTAGTAAAGTCGTCAAATTCATATCTTCGAATTTACTCCAGAAGTTAACTAAATCTGAGTATGCAAGATTATCGCCAGCAATTTTAATCTCCTGCGCTCCGTCGATATTTGGCGCTCCCTCAATAACAAGTGAAATTGCATCTTTAAGTTGCGCTCTTGCAATGGCGGCGCCAATCTGCCTCAATGTCACGGCGAACAGATCAATTCTTTGCATTTTAATAGCTTCATATGAGGCACTGAGCATTCTGCCCCTTTTCGTCAAAGTCACAAGTGATTGATTGAGGCGGATTTCAGTTGTGGGGATAATTGCACCCTCCGCCACCTTTTTCAATGTGACGTCGTCATCTTCGGGGATACTGGTGATGCTCCGATAATCATAGGAATTGGTGCGGGTAACTGCCGCCACCATTTCCGATAAGATATTCTCATCACGAATACCCTGTGATACAGCGCGGGATACGAATTCGGGGAATAGTGCCGCCGAACTAGATGAAGCAAAGAATTTCTCAACCGTGTCGGAATTTTTTCCCGACACTTTTATGTTGAACCTCTTTAATTGACGTTCAAAAGCATCAAGACTTGCTAGATCCGTATCCTCATAATTACAATTCGAGTCTAGCTCTGATAGCGCCTGCGTAAAGGTCTTACCTGCAATTTTATATAGGTTCTTATCAAGTTTAATATCTTTATACATATACATCTCTCCCTCTTAAAGTAAAATAGTGACTGACTTCTCTGTTGTATCAACATCGACAACAAGAACATCAACCTGTGCATCGTCCGTCGTGCTAATTTTCACCTTGTTATCGCCAGCACTGGCGAGCTTTACATTGCCGATTGATGGGGCGGCGCCGCTATATTCTAATGTGATAAATCCACGGAGGGTAACGGCGCATATATTGCCGCTGCTTGCCCTGCATATACCTGTGAATTCATCGCCCTGTGCCGCCTTTGATACAGTCTTAGCTGATGAAACTTTTACAATATCCCCTTCTTTAACATCACCATAGAATGTTGCCGTTATATCGCCAATGCCATTGAATGAAATTGCCATATTAATCTCTCCTTTTATAATTTGAAGCTTTCGTTATCTTCAATTTCTTCGGTACTGCCCATTAACTGAGTGCTTACATTATTTGTACTAGCATTCGCATATGCACTACGCAGTTGCTTCAATTCAGGTATGGACAGCGATTTTGACGTCGCCTCAATTAGATTTTTCGGTATATACGGACACGCAATGAATGCGAGCCTCACAATATCTTTTTGCAAGTCATCACGGTAACTCTTTGCCCATATTTCCATTTCATCAAGTCCATCTAATTTGGCGGAAATTTCACGAACTTCCGTCGCCGTTAGTGAAATGCCTTTCTGCGCCGTTTTGATTTTCTCCACTCCAGTAGCGAATTCGCCCCCGTGCGATTTAGTCACTCCTGCCTCCCGTTGCGATGGCACGGCAACGAATGACCATTCATAAGCATCGGTAGGTTCGTCGAGAATACGATGGCATATATCACCACCATAGGTTTTTCCGATATGATGACTGCATTTAGTGCGTCTTAGATCCGCTCCGCATATCGAGCAACTTTGCTTTGCGACGGAGCAACTCACACTCACTTCTTTTTTGATGCCAGCATCAATCTCTTTAATCAGATCAGTATTTGCATTTGTTTTGACCATATATGCAAGTGCTTTTAGGTATGTGTACTCCTCACCGAAAGATGTTTTTCGTGTTTTATCGACTTTGACACAGCAATCAAATATCCTTGCGGTCTGATTACTTCCTTTCGCATTATGGTCGAATATCCCCGTTCTGCCAACGAATAGCGCTGATAGCTTCTCTAATGCCTTGACGGAAAAACGCTCATTATCACGATCAATTTCATTATCGCAGAGTATCACAGAAAAGATATAAACCTCATCGGCATTGTGTTTGCGCCTTGTGAAGTGATTAAGCTTTACAAGTAATTCGTCCGTAATTTCTAAGCTTTTGCATTTAATATTATCCATGCGCTCGCCTCCTTTCTAATTTTCATCACATATTCTAGATTCGATTTCCCTTGCCTGCGCATTAGCGAGTCTTGCATTCGCTAATTCGACTTCATCTTGCAAATTAATATTATGCCACTGCACTTCAACATCGCCGCCAATTCCCATCGTCGATAGATAGGTATTGCCGATTTGGCGAATGACGGGAGTTAATTGACGGCGGTAGAATTCAAGTTCGGAAGTTAGGATATCCGCCTGTTGCTTGCTCATTCGCTCCGTCGTACTCCAATTCAGCCCGAGCAGGAACGGCGGGATGGAAAGCTTCGCAACAATCTGCTCAAGCAATTGCCTAACGGGGATATCGGTATCAATGAGTTGATTCTCCGCCCCGATTACTTTAATAGAAACATCGCCAACGGAAACAAAATCTCTTACTTCGCCGTCTTTTGTGCTTGACATGCCCCTTGACCATTCCTGAGCAATTTGCATTGCTCTGTCCTTTGCATATGCCTTGTCCATATCACCCGACGGTTTATATGTTACTGCGTATCTTACATTGCCCACTCTATCGAAATTCTGACCGATACATTCGTATATTCTCATCAGAATATTGCTAATAGAGGGTAGCCCACGCAGTACAGATATCCCATACGGGCTAGAAGTAGGGGGATTGAGTGCGCAAAAAAGGATTAACTGCGGATATTTAACTTTCATCCAGTCAAGACCGCCAACCCGTGAATAATACTGTGTATCGACGGGGGATTTACCCTGACGTACATCGATATTCCACGGGCTTGCATTGTAAAGGCCAGCAATTTGCCCACTGCTATTATTGATGAGAACTTCACCAACGGCATTGCCATAAGTGAGCAGCCCGTCAAGGAAGCTATCAATGAAATGATGAATACCACGACCAGTTAACCCGACTTGCACATTTTCAAGAAAATCATCGAGCGAATCTTGATACGCATTATTCGTGCATATAACATCGAATCCACCGACTAGGCGGACTAGCTTAGATAGTGCCGCATCTATTATAGGAACAGTTTCCCTCAGAGAATCGTAAAGCTGCCGCTCAAGAATTGAAGTCGGTGATTTCGCACCGATGAAGCTGAACGCATTCTCCTGTCTTGCCGTTTGCACAATAACCGCTGAATTGTCCTTCTTGCGTGAAAATAATCCCACATTTGCCACCTCCTTATTTTTATTATGCTATTTGCGGCTAGCGCTAAGAACGAAGAAGTCATCTCCACGTTCACGCAGGATAGTGCTAACAAAATATCGCACATCGTCCATTGCGTGGTCGTTCTCCTTTTTAGGTACGTCATTGCAGCTTTCGTCCCAGGAATAGAGTGAGAATTCACGTATTGTATCCTTGCACTCATTACTGAAGTGCAAATTGCCACTCCGCAACGATTCGCTAACACGGCGAATACCTGAGATGACTTCATTCTTAGCCGGTATAACCTTGAATTTGCCATGCCTGCGGATACATTCCATGAAGCTTGCCGCCGATGGATCGACGATGACAGCCTCAATTTCAATTTCACCCGCCAATTCGCATAGCCCGCTATAATGTTCCTCATCGGTACGGAGTGCGCCGCCCACCTTGCTATCGTAGTAATATTCACGCAGACGATACCATTTTGAATTGTGCCGCCCCCACAACCCGAATGAAGATGGATTGACCGTACCATAATCGCATGAAATGAAGAACCTATCGCATCGAGGAAGATCAGTAATAACATGGCGCTTTTTATCGAACATTGGATATACAAGACCCGTCGCAACCGCCCATTTCCCTAGAATAAACCTTTCATGGAATACACCTGAATAAAGTGAATTATACCTCTTAACAATAGCAGGGGAGAGGGATGGATTATCAGCCATTGTAAAGTGTAGATATAATGTGTTTTTCTCATCACACTTCTTCACCCATTCAAGATAGAACCAATGATAGGGATGTTCGGGATTGCAGTTGAACCACAATTTAGAACCTGAACGGGAACATCTTGCTAGTGCTTGCTCAACGAAGGATCGTGGCATTAATGCCACTTCATCAAGCATAACACCGCCAAGTGTAATTCCCTGAATTAATGAGGCGCTGCCCTCATCTTTTCCACCAAATAGATGGAAGCGGTTCTTGCGCCCTTTAAAGCTAATGTCAATGTAATTCCCTGAATGTTTCCACTCGCATATAAATCCGAGTTCTGATAGTGTATCCACCAATGGAGTGATGACATTGCGTTTTAAGGATGTGATTGTCTTACCGCAAATTGCATAGGTTTCGCCGTCGGATGTTGCCATAGCCCACGAAACAAAGGATAGTGACATACATAGTGTCTTGCCACTTCTAACTGCGCCATCGCATATTATGCCGTCGAAATGAGCAGTATCGGGCGCACACCACCAAGTTAAAGCGGCAAGTTGCTTTTTCGAAAAGGGCTTAAACTGTATCGCCATCGGCAACACCTCTTTTGTCCGAATCAGCTTTCGCACTATGGTAAAGAGCAGTGAAAAAGCTATCGGCGGAGCTGTTCCCGCTAAATTCGGACTGGATCTCTAGCAATCGCTCAAGCGCCTTTTGCCTATCAAAGAACTTGATTTCGACGCCGCCGCTTTTCGGGCGCTTAATTTCCGCAACATTGAATAAATCAAGCTTGCCGATCTTATCACCGTCGATTTCATCACAGAATGCTAGAGCCACCGCATCATTAATGCCCCCGAATGCAAGTCGCTCAAGCCCCGATATAATGAGGCTCACTTTCCTCTTTGCTAAATTGTCATGTTGCGCATCGAGGAATTCACGTATCTTCCCCTTTGAGAGTAGCTTCGCCGCATGAGTATTTGCATTTTTAATCGGGAATCCTGCCGCCGTCGCCGCCTCCTTTGCATTGCCAAGCATTAGGTAGTGATAGCAAAATAGCTTTTCCCTTGATGTGAGATCTTTCTCCATCCGACCACGCCTTTCATACATTACTGAGAATTGCTTCCTCAAATAGGATGATAAAATAAATGTTGTTGCATACTTTAATGCAACGACGGGTCATAATACATGAAAGATTACATAAAATATCTCTTGACAAAGTTAGGAATCAGTGGTAGACTATAAATGTAAAACGGATTGAAAATCCGTACGATAAAGTGTCGACGAGGACGGCGCACCTAATTGTTTTTGTCAGAGAGATGCTATGTTAGCTGGGAATAGTATTATTAACAAAGGTGAATGCCCACCACCTCCGAGCGTGTGTGAAGTAACATATGAACGGTTGCATAAGCACAACGGGTACTCCCGTTATAGGGTAATTAATGAGAGTCGATGTTTCATCGACCGAATTAGGGTGGAATCGCGTAGTGATAAGCTTCGCCCCTTTATGGGGTGGGGCTTTTTTTATTTTTAGATTTATAAAGAGGTGTAAATATGATTAATGTAACATTGAAAGGCGGAGTGGTTAAGCAGTTCGATAGCGGTATTTCAGTCGCTGAAATAGCAAAATCACTTGGTATGGGTCTATATAAAGCATCTTGCTGCTGTAAAATTGATGGTGAAGTAAAGGATTTAAGGACTCAGATTAATTCTGATTGTGAACTTGAGATACTAACATTCGATAGCGATGACGGGAAGAAAGCATTTTGGCATACTTCTTCGCATATTCTTGCTCAAGCGATTAAGCGCCTGTATCCGAATGTGAAGCTTGCAGTCGGTCCAGCGACGGATAACGGATTCTTCTATGATGTCGATGTTGAAAAGCCACTGAGCTCCGACGATTTGGATAAAATCGAGGCACAAATGAAGAAAATTGTTAAAGAGGGATTGGAGATTGAGCGATTCGTTCTGCCAGTCGATGAGGCAATTGCATTAATGGACGAACATGGCGAAACATACAAGATTGAGCTAATAAAAGAACACGCAGATAAGGGCGAGCCGATTAGCTTTTATAAGCAGGGCGAATTTGTAGACCTATGCGCAGGACCGCATTTAATGAATGTATCGGCGGTTAAAGCCGTTAAACTATTGCAGGCAACGGGCGCATATTGGCGTGGCGATTCCAGCGGTAAGCAGCTAGTTAGAGTGTATGGAACATCATTCCCTAAGGCTAAGGAACTTGAAGAGCATCTTATTAAGCTTGAAGAAGCGAAAAAGCGTGACCATAATAAGATCGGGCGCGAGCTTGAATATTTCACGACTGCCGATTATATCGGGCAGGGGTTGCCAATTCTCATGCCCAAGGGGGCAAGGGTGCTTCAACTCCTTCAAAGATTCGTGGAGGACGAGGAAGAAAAGAGGGGATACCTCCTAACGAAAACACCGCTAATGGCAAAGAGCGATCTATATAAGGTATCGGGGCATTGGGACCATTACCGTGATGGAATGTTCGTATTGGGTGACGAGGAAAAGGATAGGGAAGTTTTTGCACTAAGACCGATGACTTGCCCATTTCAATTCCAAGTCTATTTATCGAGGCTCCGCAGTTATCGTGATTTGCCCCTGCGATATAACGAAACATCGACGCTTTTCCGCAATGAAGCAAGTGGAGAAATGCACGGATTAATTCGACTAAGGCAATTCACAATATCGGAGGGGCATATTGCTTGTCGCCCCGATCAGCTTGAGCAGGAATTCGCTGATAGTGTAGACTTAGCAAAATTCATGCTTGAAACTCTAGGACTTGATGAAGATGTAACTTATCGTTTCTCCAAATGGGATAAAAACGATCGGGATAAATATATTGGTGATGCAAATGCGTGGGAAGATGTTCAAAATACGATGCGCACAATCCTGCAAAATTTAGAAATTGAATTTGAGGAAGCGGACGGAGAGGCGGCATTCTACGGGCCGAAACTTGATATTCAAATCAAGAATGTGCACGGTAAGGAAGATACTCTGATAACAATTCAAATAGATTTCTCACTAGCGGAGCGATTCGAGATGGAATATGTCGATGCCGACGGTCAAAAGAAGAATCCATATGTAATCCACCGTACATCAATTGGATGTTATGAGCGGACACTTGCCCTATTAATCGAAAAATACGAGGGCGCAATGCCACTATGGTTAGCGCCGACACAAGCGATGATACTGCCTATTAGTGACCGCCAGCTTGATGCTGCTAAAGAACTAGAAAAGGCAATGCGCCTAAAAGGCATCCGCTGTGAAGTCGACAACCGCAATGAGAAAATCGGCTACAAAATCCGTGAGGCACAAATGGACAAGGTCCCATTCATGCTAATTCTAGGCGATAAGGAAATTGAGGCGGGAACAGTGTCCGTTCGCTCAAGGAAAGAGGGCGACATGGGCGCCATGGGGGCGGACGAATTAATTTCGATGCTTTGCGAGCAGATTGAAACTAAACAGAAGTAACTTATTTAGCTAAATTAAACTAAAAACACTCCTTAAACTTACTTGAGGAGTGTTTTTCTTATAATTAGCGCATTTTCTTTTTATTATTGTGCAATTTAAATATAATACGTACATAGATTTTATAGCTTATTCACTATTGACATTGCATAAAGCTGGTGGTATAATTTATACGAACACTGTGAAATTACATAATAGATATGTGATTTATAATAATTTGCTCATAATTTGTTTTTACAGTGTGCGGTCTTCTTAAAGTTAATTTTACTTTAAAAAGATTAAAAGCTAGACGATAATACTATAAGGAGGAAATTTGAGATGAAGATTAAAAGACTACTCACAGGAATCTTAGTTCTTTCGATTGCGTGCATTGCCATGGTGATTCCTACTAGTGCTGCAGATGAACTTATTTTTGATGAGGCTGAGGTTGTTTTTGAAGCAGAATATGCCGAATATTATACTAGCACAGTAAATATTCTAAATAACGATGAGCATCCTGACTTTGATATTACTAAAGTTGCTGGCAAGTATGTAGTAATTGAAGCAACTCTATTAGAAGTAACTGAAGTTAATGGCAAATGCCCAAAACCAGAAGAAGTTACTTTAATGCTTACAGTAAATAGTAACACAGCTGCTGACTGGAATGCAGGAACAAATGGTTACCCACCATTTACCGGCATTGGCTCAACAATTAAGATGTCATCACAGAAGATCAACGAGAAAATTGCTCTTGTTCCACCGGAAGAGGGCGGAGATGGATACTGGGCTATTCCAGTTCAAATCGGTGTAAATGACGGTGCTGACGCTAGAGAAAATGGCGCACAAGGCGACAAATTCACAGCTAAACTTAAGTTAAAAGCTTGGATTTCCGACACTGATGTTCTAGATCCAATCATCGATGCTACTGCTGATGCAGATACAGATAAGACTTCATCTAACCCAACAACAGGTGCACCTATTGGATTTATTGCACTACCTGCTGTAATTGCATTAGCTGGTGCAGTTTCAACTAGGAAAAGAAAGTAATTATTAAAACTAATTTAATATCAAAGGCTGCCGAACATTTTGGTAGCCTTTGCTACATAAAAGGGTTCTGTTTATATAACTTGCAATGCAATCGTTATCATTGGTGACTAGACTTCTAAAAAGAGTCTTTCATATAAGTAATTATAGTTACAAGAGGAGGAAATGTTATGAAAATTAGGAAAATTGCTGCTGGTATCATAGCGGTGACAATCGCACTAACCGCTATGGCGACAACAGCGTTCGCGGACAAGGAATTAGAGCTGAACGATGTGCTCAAGTCCGAAGAATTTACAGATTCAAATGGTTTTTGGGCAATTGGTGCTGACGGCGCCGAAGTAGATGCATTTATTTCTTTTGAGGATTTGAAAAATTCTCACAGCATCGATGTTGAGTTCAAGGTCGACTACTTCCTTGAGGGAGAAACTTCAGCCACATTAGTATATAAGGTTGAATATGGCCCAGGCGAGTGGAGAGATGGCGAAAAGAAAGAAATGCTAATTCCTGAATGGCTACAATATGTTGGCGATGATGGTGCCGATGCTACTGATGTGTCGAATTTAGTGCTTACCGAGGCGGGCGCTGAAGATGGTGTATTCACATTAAGAGCATCTTCAGAAGCTATCATTAACCACCCTGCAATCAAAGAGAGTGATACATATGAGGGGTACGGCATCTATCAATTAGGTATCGGTATAGTTAATCCCGATACAGAAGGATATACTATTGAAATTATCAGTGTTAAACTGAATGATACTGATGAATATGCCGAGCCTGAAGCTCCGGCTGAAACAGAGGCTACAACAACCGAGGCAACAACTGAAGCAACAACTGAGGCAACAACTGAAGCAACAACGACCGAGGCAGCTGACGATGCAGATAATGGCGAAGGAATCAGCACTCCGCTAATCGTTGCAATCGTAGCAATCGTTGTAGTAGTTGCAGCTGGAATTATAATCGTAGTGGTTAAAAAGAAAAAGCAATAAGATAAATTAACGCCAGTTTATGACTTGAAAAAGGAACGCACATTTAAGTTGTGCGTTCCTTTTTATACAATATGCACAAAGAAAAGAAAATAAAATATTTCTCAGTAGGTATTGACAATAATTATAACAGTTGCTATAATTAAAGCTAGAACTTTTGTCACTTTTGATAGGTAAAATTATACACTATCACAAATTGTCAAGCTTGCAATATGTTAATTCATTTAATATATTTAATAAATGCAAGTGATTTTGGTTGGTTTTATGTTAAAAAACATAACCTATAGACAATATGCACAAAGAGTTAATTTTAAGTTAACAGTAAGGTGGGTTGCTTATGGGCTATATGTTGGAAACACGCAATCTTAACCGTGATTTTAAAATCGGTGATGGGAGCGTTGTCCACGCATTAAAGGATATTAACTTAAAAATTGAAAAAAAGAAGTTAACGATACTAAGAGGACGGTCCGGCTCTGGCAAAACTACACTTATTAATTTACTTGGCGCTCTTGACAAACCGACAAAAGGAGAAATATTATTTAATGAGAACGACATTACTCAATTAGCAGAGAGTGAGAGAGATAAGTTGCGCAGATTGAACATGGCTTTTGTATTTCAGTCCGTTGCGCTAATTTCTACCATGACAGCATATGAGAATGTCGAATTCGTTTTGAGATTAACTAAGATGCCACACGATAAAAGAGTAAAACGAGCAAAAGAATGTTTGCGCCTTGTAGGACTTGAAAATAGAATTCATCATCGCCCGGGCGAACTTTCAGGTGGGGAGCAGCAGCGTGTTGCGATAGCGAGGGCATTCGCCCATTCGCCGGAAATAATTTTCGCTGATGAGCCGACCGCCGAATTAGATACGTCGACGGGGCTACAAGTAATCAAGCTATTCAAGGATTTAGTCGAGCAACAGGGGCTGACAGTAGTTATGACAACGCACGATCCAAGCATGATGGAAGTCGCCGATGCAGTCTTTACATTAGAGGATGGTGAGATTGTTGCTTGACACGGTACGAACGCAGGAAATAAAAACGATTTCAGATGATATGATTTACTCAGAGAACCTAGTTAAGATTTACAAGACCGACGACATAGAAGTTGTGGCACTTCAAGGACTTGATTTAACGGTAAAACGTGGCGAAATCATGGCGATAGTCGGCAATAGCGGGAGTGGAAAATCTACATTATTAAATATGCTTGGCGGACTAGACAAACCCTCTGCCGGCAATCTTTTTGTCGATGGCAAGGATTTACTTAAATTTACCGATAAAGATTTTATAGAATATAAGCGCCATACAGTCGGATTTGTTTGGCAGAACAATGCCAGAAATTTAATACCATATTTAACAGCAGTGCAGAATGTTGAGTTGCCGATGATATTAGGACGATCGAAAGAAAGACGTGAATGGGCACTTGAACTCCTTGAGATGGTAGGATTATCCGATAGGCAGAACAGCCGACTTGATCAAATGTCGGGGGGAGAGCAGCAGCGGGTCGCAATAGCGATAGCACTTGCGAACAAGCCACGGCTTTTACTAGCTGATGAGCCGACAGGATCGGTCGATACTAAGACTGCCGACATGATATTAGAAGTTTTCAAAGAGCTGAATTCTAAAATGGGCGTCACTATTGTAATAGTTACCCATGATAGGAATCTAGCTAAAAAGATAGATAGAGTTGTTTCGATCAGCGATGGACGAACCAGCACCGAAATTTTAAGAAGAAGATCATATTCTGATGAGCTAAGTAGCATTGGCGACACTTTAGCGGTGGAAGAAGATGCACATGATGAAGTTGCAGTGCTAGATAGGGCGGGGAGATTACAACTTCCGAAAGAATATATCGATACCCTGGGAATCAAAGGCGGCGATAGGGTAAAAGTTGAACTTGATAATAATAAAATTAGTATTTTCAAATATGAGCAATAGTGAAATTTGCTAAAAAGAAAGGTGGATATTTGTGTTAAATGCAAAAATCAAAAGAATAACTTCATTGTTAGTTCTAGTTGCGATTGTCTTGACTATGATTTCTATTCCTGTATATGCGCAGGAGGAAGAACAGCAAACTGACGACAACGCAGAAATAACTGTCACACCGGCGGACTT
Source organism: uncultured Clostridia bacterium (assembly GCA_938014915.1). Taxonomy (GTDB): domain Bacteria; phylum Bacillota; class Clostridia; order Oscillospirales; family Ruminococcaceae; genus JAAZLM01. The sequence goes on along the minus strand of CALLQQ010000032.1, from coordinate 26,109 downwards.
GACAGTACTCGGTTCAAGGAACACATATAGTGATTACCTTGACGAACATTCTGAAAAGACAAGACCAATGGAGGAAATCGTCATCAATGCTACCGATTATATCAAGAATGACGGTGCAGAACTTGAAAAGCTAGATAGCTTTGAAGGGGAAGATGATGTACTCAAATGGACCAACCTAGGGGGAAAGGTCACTTATAGTATAGATGTTGCACAGGCTGGCATCTATAACATTAAGATGGCATACCACCCGCTAGAGGGAAATAACATTACGACGGAGTTTGAGCTGTTAATCGATGGCGAATTACCATTCGATAGTGCGGCTAGAATCTCCATGCCTAGGAAATGGGTAAACGAATATGCAATTAAGCCGGATGAAAGAGATAATGAACTTCGCCCGCCGCAAGTTCAGCAACTTGAATGGATGTATAAACCGATAATCGACACAGATGGTATATCTAATGATCCATTCTTTTTCTATCTAAGTGAAGGTAAGCATGAAATCACACTAGTTGGAACAAAAGCAAATTTTGCTCTAAAATCACTGACATTCTATAATTCAGGCAAGCTTCCTTCATATAATGAGAATAAGCCTAGTGAAGCCGACATTAATTCCACACCTACATTTTACGAAAAAATTGAAGGTGAGAATGCTATTTATAAGACGGACTCGACTCTTTATCCTACATATGATAGGACGAGTTACCTAACATCACCTTCACATCCTACAAAAATGCGTTACAACACAATAGGACAGCAGAATTGGAAAAAAGCTGGACAAATAATCGCATGGGAAATTGTCGTGCCTAATGATGGATACTATAAAATCGGTATAAAAGCACGTCAAAATGAGATGAGGGGATTCTTCTCAAATAGACGTGTATATATTGATGGAGAAGTTCTATTTGAAGAATTAGATCAGGTTAGATTCCCATACAGCATGGACTGGTACACAACAACGCTAAGCGATGGCGAAGAAGAAATATATGTATATTTAGAATCCGATAAGAAACACGTAATTGAGCTTGAGGCTGTTCCGGGTGTTATCGGTGAATCAATGCGCAGGCTAGATGATATCATTTTTGACCTCAACTACTATTACAGAAGAATATTAATGATTACCGGACCTGAGCCTGATGAGCTCAACGACTATAACGTTGACGTTCAAATTCCAAATTTAGTTGAGGAATTCCAAAGAATTTCCGATGGTTTAATGCAGGAAAAAGAAAACATTGAATCAATGACGAAACAAAAGGGAAGCGAAGCAACAGCGCTTGAGGCGACGGCTATTATACTCAACCGTGCTATCAAAAAGCCGGAAAGAATTCCTATGATGCTAGGCTCAATTAAGGACAATATCAGTAGTATATCGGCATGGATGCGTGAATATCGTGACCAGCCGCTTGAAATTGATTATATTGAAATTGGCTCACACGATGCAGAATTCCAATCGACGAAGGCGAATTTCTTCAAGTCAATGGGCTTTGGATTCCAGGCATTCATTGGTTCTTTCTTTGAGGACTACAACGTATTGACGGATGAAAGAAAGAGTGCGCTTAACGTTTGGGTAAGTCTAGGACGTGACCAAGCACAAGTTGTGAAAGAATTGACGGACTCTTATTTTGTCCCGAATTACAATACTGACGTTACAATTAACTTAGTTCAAGGATCGATCCTTGAGGCTACACTTGCGGGTAAAGGACCCGACATTGCATTATTTATCGGTGGCGACTTCCCAATTAACCTTGCGGTTAGGGGATTGCTAGTTGATGTTAGCAGATATCCTGACTATGAAGAAGTGACAGAGAGATTTGCTGAAGATGTAATGACACTTTACACCTATGATGATAAGGCATATGCACTACCCGTTAGCCAGACATTCCCGATGCTCTTCTACCGTAAAGACGTTTTAGAGGAGTTAGGATTCAATCAACCTCCTCAAACGTGGACAGAATTCATTGATGTACTTCGTCCACTTCAGAGAAATCATATGCAGGCAGGACTAATACTTCCCGCAATTGTGCCGGGCGATGCTGCCACTATGATAAGTACAACGGTTGAGCCTGGGCATACATTTGCGATGCTATTATTACAACGTGGACAGAATTTCTATAATGAGGATTTAAGCGAAACAACATTCAACACGCCTGAAGCTTATGAAGCATTTGAAACATGGACTAAGTTCTATAATGTATTTAACTTCGACCAGCAATACGATGCTTATTCAAGATTCAGAACAGGTGAAATGCCAATGCTAATCCAGAACTATACATTCTACAACCAGCTCACAGTTGCAGCACCTGAAATCAGAGGATTATGGGATTTTGCACCTGTACCGGGTACGGTAAGGGATGATGGCACAATTTCACATGCGGTGAACTCAGCTGGCGCAGGAGCAGTTATATTCAACAAGGTAAAAGACACCGATGCAGCGTGGGAGTTCATTAAGTGGTTTACTTCTGCTGATATTCAAACACAATACGGTAGAACGATTGAGGGGCTATTAGGTCCTCTTGGAAGATACGACACAGCGAATTTAGAGGCATTAACACAACTTCCATGGTCGACTAAAGAGATGGAATTACTACAAGCACAAATAGACGAATTAGAGGAAGTTCCGGTAATTCCAGCATCATATGCCGTGACAAGGAATATCATGAACGCATTTAGATCAGTAGCTAATGATGCAACTAATCCTAGGGACACCCTAATAACTTATAATAGAGATATAAATAGCGAGATTTCAAGAAAACGCAAAGAACTTGGAATTGATTAATATATAGAATTGGAGGAGAGTAAATTGTCAACTGTAAAAAGCGATGCAACACCAGCAGGTACAGTAAAACAAAGCAAATTTAAGAATACGCTTAACGAAATGAAAAGAGATGCATCGGCATACGGAATGCTAGCTCCATTCTTCATTCTTTTCGCTATTTTTACAATAATTCCTGTAACTATGTCATTGCCAATTGGGTTCACTAGCTTTAACATGGTGCAATTCCCTAAGTTTGTCGGATTATCGAACTTCTATACACTTATATTAGAGGACGATGTTTTTCTAATTGCATTGAAGAACACTCTAACATTTGCGGTATTAACAGGCCCGATATCCTATATAGCCTGCTTCGTTATAGCGTGGTTAATTAACAGCTTGGGAAGAACATTGAAAACGATATTCACATTCGTATTCTATGCACCATCAATAGCCAGTAACATCTTCATAATTTGGCAGCTGATGTTCTCAGGTGACACATATGGATTCGTCAATGCATGGTTAATGCAGCTAGGTATTATCAATAGCCCGATTCAATGGCTCACAGACACTAAATATATGATGGGTGTCGTAATACTTGTGCAGCTATGGATTAGTTTGGGTGCTGGATTCCTAGCGATGATAGCAGGACTACAAGGTATAGATAAATCACAATACGAGGCAGGAGCAATAGAGGGCATTAAGAATAGATTGCAAGAGATGCTATATATCACCCTACCTTGTATGGGACCGCAATTACTATTTGCGGCGGTAATGCAGATAACAGCATCATTTACAGCAGGTCATGTAGGACAGATGTTAACGGGATTCCCCAGTACGGATTATGCGACACACACTATTAACACGCACGCATTCGACTATGGATTTATCCGTTATGAGATGGGGTATGCCTCAGCGGTCAGCTTCCTGTTGTTCTTGATGATGATAGTAGCGAACAATTTAATCAGACGAGTTCTGAGCAAGTATATAGATGATTAGGGGGGAGAGATTTTAAATGAAGCTCATTAAAAGAAAGAAAAGGATAAGTGGTTCACTGGGTGGAGATATATTTATATTTCTTGTACTTGGTTTTTTGGGAATATTCATGGTTTTCCCTTTCTACTTTTCAGTTATACAATCCATTAAGCCGATAAACGAGCTGTTTATATTCCCTCCTAAGCTATATGCTATGGACCCAACAGCCGATAACTTCGTAGAATTATTTAGGGCGGCGGGGAATCTATGGGTTCCTTTCTCAAGATATGTATTCAATAGTGTATCTGTGGCAGTTATTGTAACAGTGACACACGTATTCATTGGATCGTCCGCTGCGTACGCACTAGCAAAAATTAAATTCCCAGGTAGCAAATTTGCAAATAGTCTAATAGTGCTTTCACTCCTATTTACAAGTAATGTTACCGGAATAATGACATATATAGTCATGGCAAAGATGGGAATGATAGATACTTATTTTGCACTTGTCCTCCCCTTTATAGCAACACCGATGGGGCTATTCCTTATGAGGCAGTTCATGGGGCAAATTCCCGAATCGCTCATTGAAGCGGCAAGGATCGACGGTGCTGGCCATTTCAGAACGTGTTGGCAAATTGTAATGCCGAACGTTAAACCTGCATGGTTGACGATGATTATATTCGCATTCCAGGGTGCATGGGCTATTACAGCGCAGCAGTTCATATATAAAGAGGCGCTAAAGACCTTGCCAACTGTTGTCCAGCAGATTACGGCAGCAGGACTTGCAAGGGCGGGGCTAGGTTTCGCTGGCGGTGTAGTAATGATGATTCCACCACTTGTCGCATTCCTAGTGGCTCAGGGAAATATTATGGAAACAATGTCCCACTCGGGAATTAAAGAATAGTACGATTTAAGAATATATATAAGGAAATGGGTGATAACGGTGCCGATTATTAAAAGAGCGATTAGCCTTTTTTGTGTTGCTGTTATATTTGCAGGCATTGTAATGCAAACGGCTTTAGCCTATGAACCTTACGACGGATACAACTATGACTGGTGGGGCGATCCAGTCCCATCACAGAATGGTTATGTACCGGAGTTTCAGGTCAGGGGCGACCAAATAGCGGGCGCAGGCTCATTTAGTGAGCCAAATGATTTATTCTTATCATCAAAGAATGAATTTTATGTTGTAGATACTAAGAATAATAGGATTGTTGTTCTTGATAAAGACTTAAACTTCCTAAGAGATTATAGAACATTCATTAATAAAGATGGTTCGGAAACAACATTGAATGAGCCAAAGGGAATTTACGTTGATGAGAATGGCAATATGTATATTGCCGACACACTCAATGAGCGTGTTATCGGATGTGATAGTACGGGGAATATTTTTATCACATTTATGAAACCAACTAACGAAGTATACCCTCAGGCAAATGCATTCAATCCTGTTAAGGTGTTAGTCGACAAATCCGAGAACGTATTCATACTAGCGCAAGGTGTTACAATGGGTGCGGTTATGTACACTTTTGATAGAGAAAGCGACACAACAGACTTCAAAGGATTCTATGGAACGAACAGAGTACAAGCAACAGCAGCAGTTATTGCTAATAAATTCTGGTCGATGATTTTGACAAGAGAACAAATGATGGCAAGGACAAGAGCAGTACCAGCCGAATTCGAGAATTTCGATATTGATTCGGATGGATTCATATACACAGTAACAAGATCGCAAACACAAACTACCGGCATACTAAAAAAGCTAAATCCGGCAGGCTATAATATATTTGATAAAGCTGGATACGACGATTATTATTTCGGCGATTGGGGCGAACTTTGGTATAACGGTAAGACATATAAATCTGAAATCATAGATGTAGATGTAGCGGACAACGGTCTAATTAACATTATCGACTATGAAACTAAGCGTGTATTCCAATACAGCGAAGAATGCGACCTACTATTCGTATTCGGCGGTGCAGGGAATCAGCTAGGATTATTCACATACCCAGTGGCAGTTGAATCACTGGATCAGCGGGTTTATGTGCTTGATATGAGGAAGAATAACATTACCGTATTTAAGCGCACAACATTCGGAGAATACGTTCACACTGCCGTTGATCTATTCCAGAAGGGCAGATACGATGAAGCGATAGAACCATGGGAAGAAGTACTACGTCGTGATGGTAACTACTGGTTCGCCTATATTGGAATAGGTAATGCACTGATGAATAAAGGTGAATTTAAAGAGGCAATGGAGTATTTCAAGTTTAACCATCGCCGTGGATATAGCCGTGCATTCAAAGAATACAGGGCGCAGGTCCTAAAAGACAACTTCGAGCTTATCATTGGTGGTATTGTTGTTATATGGATCGGTTCATTAGTGCTAGTCAAATATAGAAAGAAGAAAAAGTTAGCGAGAAATGCTGATAGAAGTGGAGGGAACAAGTCATGATGGATATACCAAAGTATAAATGGCCCCTTCATATAGCTACTCATCCGTTTGAGGGCTTTGAAGATTTGAGATGGAAAAAAGCCGGCTCAATGAAAATAGCATGGTTGATTATAGCTTTAACGTTTATTGTGGGAGTTGCACAAAGGACTTTAACCGGATTCATATACAACACTTCATATGTTAAAGTGTTCAACGTTGTTCCGATTTTAATTTCTACAATTGTGCTATTCTTATGCTGGGTATTCGGCAACTGGGCAGTTGGGACATTCCTTGATGGTGAAGGAACAGTCAAAAACATTTTCATATTCAGCGCATACGCTCTAGTGCCGAAGATTATTGCTGATATCGTGATTATTATTTTAAGTAATTTCCTTCTACACAATGAAGCGATGTTTATAAATATTATCTACTATATTTCAATGATTTTGACAATCACACTAATTTTCAATGCTATAAGAGCGGTGCATCAATATACTATTCCGAGAACAATTGCAGCTATCTTTTTAACACTTGTTGCGATATTGATAATTTTATTTTTGATAGTGTTACTAATTACACTATTCCAACAGGTATATGTGTTTGCCCTAACGATTTATACAGAATTAGGATATAGATTCAATGTATAGCAATACAAAGAAACGGTGGTGAGTTAAATGCGTGATATTTTTAAGAGAGTTATAATCAGTGCATTAATAGTTGCTATGATGCTGCCAATCGGTTCAGCGGTTGCTATTTCGGAGGATGATGAGATAGCAGACGATACGGAACAATCAAGCGATGTTGATGCAATTGAAGATGATGAAGAAGAGGAAGAAGAACGTGATATAGATGTTCCCTTCTTAACAGAGGATCAAGCTTTAGCAAAAATGACAAAGGTAACTGAAAACGATAAGCTTGCCTTTTATTTCGACGATGTCGAGGGGCATTTCGCCCTTGTAGTCAAGGAGAATGGCTTCATATGGTGGAGCGAACCGATTAATCCTGACTATGCAAAGAATACTAAAAATGCTCAAATTAACGATCTGAAATCTTCCTACTTTGTCCGCGATACAAGCGGTACAACCAGGCAAGGGAGCTATGTTCAGAGTGTAACTAAAAAGGGCATGAAAGCAACAATCCTAGACGATGGTGTAAAAATCGACTTCAAGTTTTCTAAAGCTGCGGCTACTGTTCCAGTGAAGTATACATTGAAAGATGATTACTTATCCGTCGAGGTAATGGTAAAAGATATAAAAGAAACAAAGATGGATAGCATTGCATTAGCCGAGTTATCAGTATTACCGAACTTCGGACTTGGTGGACCCGATGAGGAAGGTTCACTTATAATACCGGATGGATCGGGCGCAGTTATCAATTTCAATAATGGGAAAGGTGCATATAGAGCATATTCCGAGCCTGTATACGGCAAGAATACAACTGTTGTACCGCTCCTAAAAGAGGTAAAGAAGCAACAAGTGCATTTACCGATGTTTGGAATTGTCAAGGAAGATAATGCAGTTCTAGCAGTTGCACATAAGGGCGACGCAGAAGCATCTATCAATGCCTATGTTCAAAGACAGAGCAACAATCCATATAACGCAGCATACTTTAGCTTTACAATGAGATCTAAGGACGCATACTACATTGCGAACGATGCTCAAAAGAAGCTGGATATGTACGAAAGTGGCAAGATAAAATTCGATGAAATTGAAGTTAGGTATTATCCGATAGCTCAGGATGAGGTCGACTATAATGCTATCGCTAAAAGATACCGTCAATATCTCATCGATGAAAAAGGTGTAACCAAAAAGACAAAGGCTGATACATCATCATTGTATCTTAGCTTAAACGGTGGCGTTGTAAAGCCTACATCAGTTTTTGGTATTCCAATGAACCTAAAAAAGGATGCAACGACATTCAATCAAGCAATAGAAATACTTGATGAGATTGACGCTGTCGGTGTTGACGATGTTGTAATCAACTATAAGGACTGGAGCAATTCCAGTATTGGTAATAAGGTAACAAGTAAAGTCGATCCGGCAAGAATCCTAGGTGGTAAAAGGGGATTCAACAAACTAATAGATCATGTTAATGACAAGGGATATACATTATATCCAAATGCAGAGTTCACGCAGTTTAAGAAGTCGGGGAATGGATTCAGGACAATGTTCGATTCATCAATTCGCTTGACGAGGGCGTATTCAAGACAAATGAAATACACTCTATCGTTCGGCACGCCGACACTTAACCAAAAGACATGGTCACTCCTTTCACCGAATTCGTTTAATAAAGTATTCGATTCATTGACTAAGTCCTATAACAAATTCGGACTAGAGAACATTTCTCTTGATGATGCGTCATACCGCCTATATGCGGATTATGGCAAGAATACGAAAATACGCACGGACATGATGGAAATTGTAATGCAGGGATATCAGGATATGAATGAGAACGTCGGCTCAGTGCTGGCGGAGAGTGCGAATGCATACGTATTGCCGTATGTTGATCACGTTACAAATATACCGTCAAGTTCAAGCGGTCACGATGTTTTCGATTATGACATTCCGCTTTATCAGATGGTCATTCAGGGACTAATTCCTCATTCGACAACTCCAATTAATGCGAATGCCGACTCTGATGAATTAATTTTACAAGCGATTTCAACCGGTGCATCAGTACATTACGATTTCATTTATGAAACACTGAACAATCTAGTAAATACTGATTATGATCAGTTGTTCTACGCAAATTATAAAGGATGGATTAAGACCTTAGGTGAGGAATATGCCCTAATCAGCGAGATAACTAAGGGGCTGAGCGATAAGCAAATTACCGATTTTAAGGTTCTGACATCGACAAAAACGCAAACTACTTTTGAAGATGGAACTGTCATAATTGTTGATAAGAGCAACCACTTCATTAGTGTTAATGGAAAAGAATATGTGTTACCGAGTTTAACGCTAGAAGGAGGGGAGACTCTTGAGTAAACCTAATGTGAACCTTGATGCTACCGAGCTAGAGGTAGATACACAAGTAGAAGGAGCAGATACTACCGCCTCCGAAGTTAAATCGAAAGATAAACCGAAGAAGCTTCGCATTTCATATGAGAGGAAGAAGGGGCTATATGGATACGGATTCATAAGCCTATGGATAATCGGTACAATTTATTTCTTCCTAATTCCGATAGCAAAATCCATTTTCTACTCATTCCATAAAACAAGCCTTGAATCGGGGAAGTTAAATCTTACATTCGTTGGACTTAACAACTTTAATGAAGCTCTATTTAAGAGCCCGACATATATTCCCGCTCTTTCCGCATCACTTACTGAAGTATGGCAGAGAGTTGTAATAATCGTAATTTTCAGTCTTTTCATTGCCGTTCTTCTTAATCAGAAGTTTAGAGGAAGAGTAGTCGCAAGAGCAATTTTCTTCCTACCTGTAATCATTGCAACAGGTCCGGTAATCGGAATTATCAATGGTGATATGGTGAATCAAGGTGTGCAAGGAGCCGAACAGTTCAATACATTGTTCGAAACGGACCTTGTAGGGAAGTTAATGGAATTCATCGGCATATATAATATAAGCCAACAACTAACAGAAACAATTCAAACAATAACAAGTGATATATTCAACCTAGTTTGGAATTCGGGAGTGCAAATTCTCATATTCCTAGCGGCATTACAAACAATCCCCACAGCAGCGAGGGAGGCCGCAGAGGTCGAAGGTGCAACAGCATGGGAATATTTCTGGAAGATAACTTTCCCTTATGTTAGCCCGATGATATTAGCAAACATTATTTACACAGTTATCGACTGCTTCACGGATCCTAATAATGAGGTTATGAGAATGGTCGTATCGATGAAAGATCAGTGGAACTTCGGCTATATGTCGGCAATAGCGTGGATATACTTTGCTATTGTTGGTGTAGCACTTGCGGTAGTAATTCTAATCGTGTCGAAGTTAGTCCACTATGAAGTTGATTAAGGGGGGATGAATGTGAGTCTATTTAGCAATAAAGGTCTATCCGAGGCGGAAATCGCACACAAGCGTTATAAGATTAAACACCGTGTTACCAGTATAGCGGGGCCTATCGCGAGATTCTTCGTACTATTCGGTATGTGTTTCGTTATTATGTATCCGCTAATGTACATGGTGAGCACTGCGTTCAGCCCTCAAGCAGAGATGAGCGATCCATCGAGAATATGGATACCTAAAAAGATTATATTCTCAAACTTAGTAGATGCATGGCATGCCATGTCATATCCAAAGACGTTTTGGACGACACTGTACTTGAATCTTGGTTCATCACTAATTCAAGTTCTAGCATGTGCATTAACAGGCTACGGATTTGCTAGATTTAAATTTAAAGGGCAAGGATTCCTATTCGGGATAGTTATCATGATGATAATCGTTCCACCGCAAATTCTATCAATTCCTGTATTCATGCAGTTCTTCAACTTCCCATTAGGGAGTTTGATTAACACCCCGTTTGCAATGTACTTACCAGCATTATTTGCGAATGGGTTAAGGGCAGGACTGTTCATATTAATATTCCGACAGTTCTTTAAAGGATTGCCCAAAGAGCTTGAAGATGCCGCATATCTTGATGGATGCGGTCCGTTCAAGACATTCGTACGAGTTATGGCTCCTAATGCTGGATCGTCATTCTTGACAGTATTCCTATTCTCAATAGTATGGTACTGGAATGATTCGTACGTTAGCGTAATATTCGTAAACAATTTAGCTCCAATGTCCGTAATGGTGCAGAACCTATCAATGCATATGGCACAGCAGATTTACGGAAAAACCGATATTCCCGGCACTGAGCTCATTGTATGGATGGAGGCGGGAGCATTGCTCTCAATCCTACCAATCCTAATAATGTATGTATTCCTACAAAAGTATTTTACAGAGGGAATCGAAAGATCGGGTATTGTTGGTTAATCAAAACATTACATCCTCCACCATGAAAAGGTGGGGGATGTTTTTTGAATTTTCTAGGTGGGTAAACATAAAATGGCTTGACTTAAAAGTAGGCTAAAAAACAGACTAAAAATACTTAAAAATATTCGTAAAAGGTATTGTAATTCTGTTTATTTAATGCTATAATATAAGCAATGGCAAAGATCAACTTAAAAATATTAAAAAGAAAGGTCGTTACATTATGAGTATTAAAATTATTGGCGAGCAGTCGATACCTAATATTCCTTGGCAGGATAGGCCGGCTGGATGCAACGATGTTATTTGGAGATATGACGCTAACCCTGTTATAGAAAGGAATGCAACTCCTACATCTAACAGCATCTTCAACAGTGCAGTAATCAAATTTGGCGATGGATATGCTGGCGTTTTCCGCTGCGATAACAAAGAAAGAGTTATGCAAATTCATGTCGGATTTAGTGATGACGGTATCAACTGGGATATCAATCCTGAAAGAATTCATTTCGAGTGTGAAGATGAAGAAGTTGGCACATTCCATTATGCGTATGATCCACGTGTAGTATTTATCGAGGATAGATATTACATCACATGGTGTAACGGTTATGCCGGCGCACCTACAATCGGTGTTGGTTATACATTCGATTTCAAAACATTCCACCAATTGGAGAATGCTTTCCTACCATTTAACAGGAACGGAGTGCTATTCCCACGTAAAATAAACGGCAATTATGCTATGCTAAGCCGTCCGTCGGATTCAGGACACACACCATTCGGTGATATTTATTATAGTGAGAGTCCGGATATGGAATTCTGGGGCAAGCACAGGCATGTAATGGCTCCACGTGGCGGATGGGAATCAACTAAAATTGGTGCAGGACCAATCCCAATTGAAACTTCTGAGGGATGGCTAATGATTTACCACGGTGTTCTCACTTCATGCAATGGATTTGTATATAGCTTCTCAACAGCACTATTAGATTTAGAAAAGCCGTGGAAAGTTATTGCACGTTGCAAGGAATATCTACTCAGCCCGCAAACATTATATGAATGCGTGGGTGACGTTCCTAACGTGGCATTCCCATGTGCAGCATTATGCGATGCCGACACAGGCAAACTTGCTATTTACTATGGATGCGCTGATACCGTAACAGGTGTAGCATTCGGAAAAGTAGATGAAATAGTCAAGTATACATTAGATAACTCCTCTGTATAGATATATTACTTACCGAAAGGGACTGCTTATTGCAGTCCTTTTTGGTTTTTAGAACAACGGATTATGTTAAAATGCTTAAAAATAGTTTCGGCTACCCTAGTCAATGCAATGGCACTTCGTTTTGGTGTGAAGTGAATGGCATTTCGATTTGGTTTGAAATGCCATTGTTATTTTTATATAAAACAATAGATTTTATATAGCATTTTTATAGTATATTTGCTATAATAGTCATAGTGAAATAAAATCTTTCAATATAAATTGTGACGGTCACTTTAGCAGAGAATTTACTTATGATGGGGTGCAAATATGAAAAACAGAATTCTAACCATGATTGCAATTATATCGATAATGGTTCTAACTTCGGGGTGCTATTTCCTGCCGGCGGAGGAGAAATTACTTGAGCCACCAGTCGTCAATATGGAGAACAAGGAATTCGCAATATATCCAGTTGCTAAAAAAGATATTGTGAAGCAGAAGATCTATTCGGGGAACCTTGTTTCAGCATCGGAAGAAAACGTTTTCTTCAAAGATGCAAGCGGCGCTATCAAAACTATTTACGTTAAGCCGGGCGAAATGGTGGAAAAAGGGCAGATCCTAGCATCGCTCGAAACAAGGGAGCTTGATTATGAAATAGAATTGCAGAAGCTATATACAAAAAGGGCAAAGGTATTATACGATGGAGTCAAATCCCGTAAAGATGCCCACAAAAGCGAAATTGAAAGTGCGAAGCTTGAATACGAGATTGAGCAGACTAAGCTTGCCAATCGAACGGAGCAAAAGGCGAAATCGCAGTTAACCGCACCGGTAAATGGACAAGTGTCTTTCGCTGAACGTTTACGTGCTGGCGAATGGGTTGATTCGTATCGGACACTTGTTAAAATTATTGATCCGAACAAAATCCTCCTGAAGTATGAGAGTGATGCTCTATCGCAGTTCGAGCTTAATATGGAGCTAGATATCAGATATGATGGCGAATTCTATCGGGGGAAGGTTACTAAAACGCCTGAACAGGCGAAGGAAAATCTAGAAGAAAACACGCAGTATATCGAGGTTAGTTTTATTGAAGATATGCCGGACTACACTTCAATTGGCAATATTGCAGATATTGTAATAGTGCAAGCAGAGCGCAAGGATGCAGTGGTAATCCCCAAGAATATGGTTAAGACAATGGAAGATAGGAAATATGTTTTCATACTTGAGGACGGCGAAAGAGTAGAACGTGATATTAAGCTAGGCATAGATAATGCTACCGAAGTCGAAATTGTAGAAGGTCTTGACGAGGGTGAGCAGATCATAATTAGATAGATTTATCCGAATTTTGAATGGAGGACGCCACTTGATTACATTGCTATTTAGGAAGATGCTAAATACCCGCTGGATGGTTCTATGCCTCCTAGTTGGTTTTATAATGGCGGCGGCAATGATGAGCACAATCCCAATTTATATGGATGGTTCATTACAGCGAATGCTCATTAAAGATATGCAAGGATACCAGCTAGATACGGGCGAATATCCTGGCGAATATAGCGTCGTAAAAAAGACGCCATTCGGGCTAGACGTTTCTCAGCAAAAGCAGTTTGCGCAGGACGTTATTGAAGAAGTAACAACAAGGGCAAAAGCGGTCGATATGCCGATCGATACATATAAAAATACAGTAAGAGATGATTTCCTATTCCTTACCGTCGAAACACGTGATGTTGGGAACAAGGCAGTGAGGACAAAGCTAGTTGGCATGAGTGAAGTAGAAGATCATATTAATATTAAAAGAGGGCGAATGTATCAGCAGGGCTTGGTAGACGGAGCATACGAAGTAATAGCTACCGATGCCGTTCTGCAAGAGCTGGAAGTTATCGAGGGCAGGGAATATGTCATTTCCAATGCCTTTGACAGCTCGCTACCCACATTTAAGGTGCGGATTGTCGGCGTATATGAGCCGATTAGCGAAACGGATTCCTACTGGGCAGAATCCCAAACATCATACCTTAATTCGCTGATACTTGACTATGATACTTTCATAAATGAAGTTATTTTTACAGGCACATCATCACTTACCGATGTTACAGTGCAATTTGCATACGATTATCAGAAGATGGATTTAAATAAATTATCATCGGTCGTATCCACAATAAAAGCCGATTCGCAGTATTATGACGAGCAGGATTGGACGTTTTCAATGGGGGTACTAGAAATACTTGATGACTATGCGGTTAGGGCGGCAGAGCTAAAAACGATTCTATGGCTGCTCCAAATTCCTGTTATGATAATGTTGGCATTCTACCTGTTCATGGTGTCGCAACTAAATGTCGAGCAGGAAAAGAACGAAATCGCCGTATTTAAAAGTAGGGGAGCATCATCGAAGCAGATTTTCGGAATCTATGCTTTGGAGGGGCTGGTACTTGGTGCTATCACGATGATAATCGGACCATTAATTGGGCTGCTACTATGCAAAATACTTGGTGTATCCAATGGATTTCTAGAATTCGTGGATAGGCCCGCCCTACCCGTCAAATTAAGTTTAGAGGCACTAAAATATGCGGCTCTTGCGGTGATGGTATTCTTCACAACGACGATGTTGCCGATTATTCCAGCATCTAAAACGACGATAGTATTACATAAACAGAAAAAAGCAAAGAAAGTGAAATTCGCCCTATGGGAGAAGATGGGGATAGACTTTATCCTTATTGGATTATCACTCTATTGGCTGCTGAATTTTCAAAACCAGCAGAAGAAATTGATTGAGCAAGGCATTGAAGATACAAAGGCTGCGATGGATCCGCTTGTTTTCCTAGCTTCAACTTTATTCGTGCTTGGAACAGGACTATTCTTCATAAGAATATACCCGTATCTAGTGCGCCTAATTTACAAGGCGGGGAAGCGCATTTGGAGCCCGGCGGCATATGTATCGTTATCGACGGCGAGCCGACTATCGGGAGGTAAGGAGCGATTCCTGATGATGTTCCTAATCCTCACAGTAGGACTAGGGCTATTCTCAGCGAATACCGCACGTGCAATAAATACAAATATGGATGAGCGGGTTAGCTACCAATATGGCGCCGATATGGTATTGAAGGAGTTTTGGCAGACGAATGCCCTTCTGTCGCCCCCCTCACCAGTGGAAACCGACGAGGAAGAAGAGGCGGAAACAGCTGTAATGCAATACGAGGAGCCGAACTTCGATAGATTTTTAAAATTGCCGGGAGTTAAATCGGCGACTAAGGTATTCAGCAAAGAAGACATCATGGTGAAATCGAAATCGGCGGATACTAAACAAGCTAATCTGATGGCGGTAATACCGGGCGAATTCGCCCAAATTGCATGGTTCAGGGACGATTTACTACCCATACATTGGTATAATTATATTAACGCTCTTTCTTCGCATCCGTCGGCAACGATTGTATCTAAGAGTTTCGCCGATAATATGGGAGTCAAGCTTGGGGATAAAATCGAGGTTAAATGGGGACAGAACAATTACTTTGATGCGCATGTTGTCGCCTTTGCCGACTTCTGGCCAACGTTCAACCCGTACGAAAAGAGAACCGACGGTAAGTATAGCGAATTTATGGTGATGAATTATAACTATGTTAGAATTCAAACGAACGTCGAACCATATGAAGTGTGGATCGACATGGATGAAGATGCCTCAAGCGAGGAGTTATACAATGCAATTGATGAGCAGGGATTCCGCATTACATCAATAAAAGATACAAATCAGCAACTAATTCGCAGCAGGAACGACCCGCAGCTTCAAGGAATGAACGGCGCATTGACGCTTGGATTCATCATTATTATGGTGATGACGATTATCGGATTCCTAATATACTGGATACTATCTATCAAGAGCCGCACATTACAATTCGGCATACTGCGAGCGATGGGGATTTCATTCAGGGAGATAATAGCAATGCTCTTATACGAGCAAGTACTAATATCGGGGGTTGCAATTTTCATTGCAATTATAATTGGCGGAATAACAAGCGATTTATTCGTGCCGCTATTTCAGTCGATGTATAGCGTTAGCGAGCAGGTGCCACCATTCAGAGTTATTGCACTGAGGAGTGATTATATCAAGGTGTATATCATAATTATTGCAATGCTCCTATCCGGATTTGCAATACTGGGCAGGCTAATTTCTAAGATAAAAATCAGCCAAGCAATTAAGCTGGGCGAAGATTAATATAGCAATAAAAAAATCCTATTCGCTTTTTTGCGAATGGGATTTTTTCTTCTATTTGATTATAACATCACTTGATGAATATTTACCCTTTAATAGCGAATAGAATATAGGGTGAAGGTGGTGTTAATATGGATATTTTCGATAATATAGATACTAATGAGCAGATAACTCACGATGATATTACAGTAAGAAAAAAGGCGGAAAAGATATATGACTTCCTTACGATACAATGCATAATATGTATTCTTCTAGTGATATTCTATTTAATAGCTAATATCGTTAGAACGCAGTGGGCAAGTAGCATTAAAGATGAATGCAACAGACTAATGACACAGGACGAAACAGTAGCACAAAGTATTGTTGACTTCACTAGCCAAGCATATGAAACGTTAACAAAATCGAAGCCGCTGAAGCCCGTCGAAGCGATGGGCGGCGATGTGTTCTATGCGCCCGTCGAGGATTTACTTGATTACGGCGATTTGGCTGAGGAAGTCGAGGACGATGTAAAAGATACGACGGAAAAGGCGAAGAAGAAAGATAATGCGAAAACGAAGGAGAGTGAAGTAGCAATTCAAGTTCTCAAAAGTGAGGAGATTGGACTAATCTCACCGCTGAGTGGAATCATTACTTCAAAGTTTGGCAAAAGGGCGGATCCTTTCTCCGACGGTGATGGATTCCATTACGGTGTCGACATCGAAAATAAAGTAGGTTCGGAAATTTGCGCAACGGCAAAAGGGAAAGTTATAGTAGCACAGGAAAATGATCTAGCTGGCAAATATATTGAAATCGACCACGGGAATGGCATTATATCACGGTACCTACATTGCAAAAAACTCCTAGTTAAAGAGGGGGATAATGTTAAAAGAGGGCAGGCAATTGCGGAACTTGGCAACACGGGCAGATCGACCGGACCGCATTTGCATTTTGAATTGCGATATGACGGGACACCGTTCGATCCATTAGAGGTAATTAAAATAAATGATTAACATCAGGCTGTATAAAACGAATATAAAGATAGATTTTTCTTTTTTAGCGGTGCTATTAATATTTATGCTGATTGACGAATCGGGATACGGGCTGATGGGGCTATATGCCTGCTTAATACATGAGATAGGGCATTTGATAGCGATGGTGGCTTGCCGCCTTAACCCCGATGAAATCCTATTTTACGGTGCTGGAATCCGCATCAAGGCATATGATGAATATAAGCTTGCATATAGTGAAGGAATTTTCATTCTTAGTTTCGGCAGCATAACAAATTTGCTTGTATTCGCAATTCTCTATTATACCTCTGACAGCGGGCGCATCGGCATATTCGCAGTGATACATTTGCTGATAGGGCTATTCAATCTATTGCCGATTACTATCTTTGATGGTGGGCGGATACTGGAACTTGCATTAATGCGCACGATGAGTGTAGCAACGGCAGAATTAATATCACGGATTGTCAGTGCGATATGCACACTTGCAATGCTATTTGCAGCAATATCATTCTATTCGCTCGGTAAAGTGAATTTCACAGTAGTTGCGACTCTTTGCTATATTTCGCTAGTGACAATCATCTTCCCCAGATGGCAGAAATCGTGTGAAAAAGGGTAGTTGATTATTCGGTTAAAATCTGCTATAATCTATATGGCGAACTAAGTATAAAGAATCGGAAGGGGAATGTAAATGCCTGCAAATGTAGTTGTTGGTGTCCAATGGGGGGACGAAGGAAAAGGAAAGATTATTGATATTCTTGCATCTAGAGCTGATGTTGTTGTCCGCTCACAAGGCGGTAATAATGCTGGGCATACTGTGGAGAATGACGGCGAGATATATAAACTTCACTTAATCCCGTCGGGTATTCTATATCCGAATACACTCTGCCTAATTGGCAGCGGTGTTGTAATCGACCCGAAAGGAATTTTAGCCGAGATAGATGGACTAATCGCAAGAGGAATTCCATGCGAGAATTTAAGAATTGATCCACGTGCGCATGTTATTATGCCATGGCATATTTGCCTTGATGGATTATCGGAGAAATTCAGAGGAAAAGGCGACATAGGCACTACGGGTAAAGGAATCGGACCGTGCTATATGGATAAGGCGGAACGCAGCGGACTTAGAATGTACGACCTTGTAAATCCGGAAGTATTTAAGGAAAAGGCAAAGACTGTTGGCGAGTTAAAAAATAAAATTATCACAGCGGTATATGATGGTGATGCTATCGATATTGATGCGGTAATAGCTGAATATATCGGATACGGTGAAAGACTTGCAAAATACATAGACGATGTGTCGGTATTAGCATTCGACGCATTAAAGGCCGATAAGCAAGTTCTATTCGAGGGGGCGCAGGGAACACTCCTTGACATCGATTTTGGAACATATCCGTATGTAACATCATCGCACCCATTATCGGGCGGTGTATGTGTTGGCTCCGGTATTGGACCGACAGAAATAAATGATGTAATCGGTGTTGCGAAAGCATACACGACACGTGTCGGAAAAGGTCCATTCCCGACCGAGCTTGATTGTGAGATGGGCGAGCTAATCCGCAATAGAGGTAATGAATTCGGCACAACTACTGGTAGACCACGTCGTACAGGCTGGTTCGATGCGGTGATACTCCGCCATGCAGTTAGGTGCAATGGACTAACTGGACTAGCAGTAAATAAATTTGATACGATTAGTGATATACCCACGCTGAAAATCTGCGTTGCATATAAAAAGCCGAACGGCGAAATTACAGAGAATTTCCCTCCAACGCTTGAGGAATTAGAGGGATGCGAACCCGTTTATGAAGAAGTACCGGGATTCAGCGGCGATATTTCAGGTTGTAGGAGTTATGACGAATTGCCAGAGGCTTGCAAAGCATATATTGCAAGACTTGAGGAAGTGTGCGGCTGCCCGATTAAAATGGTCGGAGTTGGGCCGTCACGTGAACAAAATCTAGAAAGATAAATTTTTTCATTATTATTTTCGTAACGCCCCTATTGAAGAAATCTTCAATAGGGGCGTTCTACTACATTGACATTCCACTCTGGAATCGCTTTAGGTATTCACGTGGTGTGCAGCCACGATATTTCTTAAATGTTTTTATAAAGTAACTCACATTGTCGAATCCGACGGCAAACCCAACTTCGGAAACACTAGCATTGCCCGCCATTAAGAGGCGCTCTGCCATTTGCATTCGGAAATTATTGATGAATTCCGTCGGTGTCTTTCCAGTAGCATTCTTAAAATACTTATAAAAATTATCTTCACTCATATTAACTTCCGCCGCTAGATCCGATATATATAGCTTTTCATGGAAGTGGTTGTGTATATAAGTCATAACTTTTTTGAGCCTATCCACCTTGGGATTCCCCAGCGTTTTTTGATTAGATTTAATGAATGCATCAGCATTGGCGACAGTAGCAACAATCGAGTATATCAGGCTTTTAGTCAGCAATTCGTATCCTGTATAGTTACGTCCATCGAGTGAGATTAATCTTTCTATATCGGATATAACCTGCTTCTCCCAATGGTGTTTTCCCACAATATGTGTGGGGAATTTCACCTCCGACGATAGCAACGGATCGATATATCTTATTTGGCAAATATCATGTTCGAGGAAGCTGAGCATATGGGGATCGAACACAATTGCATATGCATTGCAAAAGCCCTCATTAGCGGAATTTGCATAATGCACTTCTCCGCTATTGATTATTGCAGCCTCCCCAGCCTTTATATCGTAGAAATTCATGTCGACCTGTAAGGATAGAATTCCTTCAGTAACATAGATAAGTTCAATAGAATTATGCCAATGACAATATATTATATCTAGATACATTTCATTATTTGTTTTCGAGAGCATATAAGGGAAAGAATGCTCCTCAAATGTCTGTTCAAAAACTGCCTTTACAGCCATATGATCCCCCAATACTAATCACTAATTTCCTCTAACTTATCATAGCTTTTAATTAAAACGGCCCCGCGTGAAAGTTCAATTGCTCCCTCAGATTCAAAATACTTGAGCATACGAGAAACGACTTCACGCGCTGTTCCAACATCTCTTGCGATATTCTCATGCGTGGTTAATATGTAATCACTCTGTTCTAGTGATGAATATTCAAGAAGTGAAGATGCGATGCGCTTCGCCATTGATGAAAAAACGACTTGCTCCATTATCCACATAACGTCGGAAAATCTCGATGACATCATATCAAGAGTGAATTTATTTACGACGGGGTTATTTTCCATTAGTTTGCTGTACGGTGATGGTGGTATAAGGTATATAACACTATCCTTTTCAACTGAAAGACTAATGGTGAAGTTAATGTTCTTCAGCACGCATGAGGCGGACATTACACAAGAATCACCAGCAAGCAAGCGATATAGCGTAATTTCCTTGCCATTATCGGACACAATATATGCACGCAATTGTCCGCTCTTGACAAGCATCATACCTTGACAGTGCTTATGGTGGTTTAGAATTTCAGTCCCCTTGCCAAGAGATTGAATTTGTAGCGATTCGTTAAGATGCGCCTTTTGAGCTGGAGTAAGCTCATCATAAAAAGATAAGTTCCGACTTAAAAAAACATCGTCATTTGCAATCATACTTAACCCCTTCCTCCATTAAATAAATTATAGCTTCGCCAGCGGCGATATATCCAGCGACAGGCGGGCAAAACGAAATGCTGCCCGGTGAATGCCGCCCTTTTGGAGAATTATCCGAGAATGCCGCCGTATACGGATCCTCAGTAGAATAGACGACTTTCTGCTCTATGATTCCCCTGCGTTTTAATTCACGGCGCATAACTCTTGAGAATTTGCATTTACTACCGATAGTATCAGTAATATCACCGACTCTGAACGACGCAGCAGATAATCTATTCCCCGCACCCAAGCACATCATAAGAGGGATTTGCCGCTCCCTCGCCGTCACGGTTAAATGCAACTTCGATGTTACGGTATCGATAGCGTCAATTATATAATCAATATTATGCTGGAATAGAACATCACTTGACTCTTCATTGTAAAAGGTGTCAAGGCATATCACTTCACACATGGGATTAATTTCCTTGACACGTTTTTCCCATGCGGAGCATTTCTTCTGCCCAATATTCGCAGTAGTCGCAATAATTTGCCGATTTAAATTAGTTAGATCTATTACATCGTGGTCAACAAGTATTAATCTACCGACACCGCATCTGCACAATGCCTCAGCCGCAGCACCGCCAACTCCGCCGAGCCCGACAACCGCAACAGTACTATTTTTAAGAATCCTAATGCCATCATCGCCGATTAGGATCCTAGATCTATTCAGCCAATCGTCACCCACGAAAAACACCCCCATATATAAGCACAAGGGACTGTTGTTCACAGCCCCTTGACGATTCAACCACCTTGCCGTCCGTGCGACGGATAAAACCCGCTTTTAGCAGGGCGGGTAAAAAAGCCTTTTGTTTTCATGCTCCCTTCGTCCACAAGAGTGGGAGGTCTGCAATCGCCCAAAAGAGACTTCATCCCATTTTAGTTGTGCGTTGGATTATACAAGCCACACTTGCTCGCACAAAGCAGAAGAATCTTGCAACTATATTATAGCCCATCTAAAACAGAAAAACAATGGTAGTTTATAGCATTAATAGAAAAAATGATATAAATTTATTCGTCCTCGCCCAGTTCCTCATTGAACATTTCTTCGAATCTTTCTAGGAAAATAGCACCGACTCTATCCAATTCATCCTCATCGTCAAGTGAAGAAAGCATCTCTTCACCGTCGACCGTGACGGCTTTCAATATAACGAATTCGCCACTATCGGCTAACATATCTTCGGGACTTTCAAAGAACGGGGTAAGAGCATAGTAATTTTCATCATCAAGTTCGAGCGTATCAAGGATTTCGAAACTTTGTTCGTTGCCCTCCTCATCGGTTAATGTGAATATGTCGGGGGTAAAATCTAAATTATCAGACATAATATTCTCCTTAATTATATTGGTCAAAAAGACACTCATATTTTTGCCCTCTAATATTCAATTATACTTTCCAAATATTAAAAAGTCAATACTATCTTAATAACAAAAAAATAACTAAAAAAATAGAAAAAATATTCGAAAAACTGTTGACATAGATGAAAAAGTATGTTATATTATAGATGGGAAGAACAATACTAGCAAACAGGCAGAGATTATGACTGAATTGCATAAATGACATTAGCCTGAATTCAATAGCGAATATAAGAAGATAGTTCTTCCAATTGACAGAGGAGTCGATAGCAAAGATTAATTGCACACCTTATGAAATACGTTGAACTTTGGCATTAATGCTACTATTGATAATCCTTAAATAAAGTCAAGGAAAGGAAGCGAGTCCCATGGCAATAAATGATGAAAAGATTTCGCAGTGTATATTGTGGCTCGCATGTCACAGTTAATGCAACGATTAAGATGGAGATAATATGTGTGGATAGGGATCCACACCACTACTTCGAATTAGGGCAATTTGGCCAGCTGCATTGACGATGAAACAACGAGTAATTTGCTGCAAATCAATACTGTCGGCACGGGCAAAAGGCGAGATCGACACACACCCCCGTGCGAATGTGTAACAAGCAATCGATTGCGTAAAGAAGCATTGGTTGGGAGTACTCATTCAGATAGTGCAACAAATAAACACATATACCATATCATTACATTCCCGTTGATGTGTAATCAAGACGCTTGCAAAAGGCGTATATGTGTTAGGATATGGGGACCCCCACTATCTTAACATTGTCACCGAGAGGTGTTGAGATACAAATCGAAATAAGATGATAATGATATTAATAGCAAATTTAAATCATTTGAATGAGCGAAAGAAGAATTTAATTTCAGCAGAGCAATTTATTTCAGATAAGATTTAAATTATGTTAGAGGTGAGTCCACCAGTACATTGAGTATTAAATATGAGTTAAAGGCTGTAACACAATTGTGTTACAGCCTTTTTATATCGGTTAATTGCCGAGCCTAATCATTTCATCGATACAGACTTTAGCCTTTTTAATTGTATCATCATCGAGTTTGATTTCTTCGCCGCCCCTACCGAGGAGGGCCTTATAAACGTCCATTAAAGATGTTAACTTCATATTTGGACAGAGTAATTTCTTCGATAATATGTAAAAACTCTTGTCAGGGCATTCATAGCTTAAATGTTCGGCTATGCTCATTTCCGTACCAATGATGAATTCCTTATGATCGGATTTCTTCGCATATTCCATAATAGCGGATGTTGACCCGATGAAGTCGGACAATTCTAGCACTGCTGGCACGCATTCGGGATGGGATAGCAGCAGCGCATTGGGATAGAGTTCCCTTGCCTTACGCACATCTTCAGCATTGACAACGGCATGAATGGGGCATCCACCCTGCCAAAATTTAAAATTCTTTCCCGTGACATTCCTACTAACATAATCACCGAGGTTGCAATCGGGCAGGAATAAAATATTCTTCTGCTCCATTTTTTGAACGATTTTAACAGCACTGGACGATGTAACGCAAACGTCGCAAACTGTCTTGAGCGCCGCAGTAGTATTGATATAGGCAACAATAGCATAATCGGGATTTTCTTTCTTAAAATGCTCCACAAAGACAGGCTCAACTTGTTCCGCCATTGGGCACCCAGCCAATGGATTCGGTAGAATAACTTTCTTTTCCGGTGAGAGAATCTTCACTGTTTCCGCCATGAAATGCACTCCGCATAATATGACGGTATCACAATCAATATCTTTAGCAGCTAAGCTAAGTTGGAAGGAATCGCCAGCCACATCAGCAATTTCAACAATTTCTCTTCCTTGATAGCTATGGGCTAATATCGCAATGTTTTTTTCCTTCTTTAAGCGTAGAATTTCTTTTTGAATGTTCTTAATCATAGTTTTAGAACCCTTTCTAACACATATTGTTGACGGTATCATATCACTAAAATGGCTAAAAGTCAACTAATTCCGATGAATTCCTATTAGAATTGTATAGATTAAACTTGAAGGCAATTGTGCAATGTGCTATAATTGAAATATAAATATAAAAGGCGGTTTTGTCATGATGATAACCACAAAGGGAAGATATGGGACAAGGTTTTTACTTGATCTAGCAATTAATTCTTCCGATAGGGCAGTATCATTGAGAGATGTTGCAAAAAGACAGGGAATATCCGATAAATATCTAGAACAAATTGTGCCATTACTTAGTAGGGCGGGCTTTATTCGCAGCGTTCGTGGTGCGCAGGGCGGCTATATGCTTCTTCATAAGCCCGAAGATATTAATCTTGGCGATGTTCTAAGAGCACTTGAGGGGACTCTCGCCCCACTAGATTGTGTCGATCCCGAATCGGGATGTAAATGTGAAAGAGAAGAAGAATGTGTCACGACCGAAGTATGGAAGAAAATATATGATGCCGTGTCTGCGGTTGTTGATTCGATTACATTCGCAGATCTCGTGAATGAATATAAGAAAAAGACGGGGCAATTTGATTACTATTTATAATATTCCAGTTAAAATAACTGCATATTCGGCGATTAAATGCCGAATAGGCAGTTTGTGTTTTCATAATTACTTTGGCGTATTCTGTAATGCGATACGGTCAAAATCATCTAAATTATAGGACGTATCTTTCTTTTTCTCTTTCTTCTTTGTCTTTTTCTTAAAGGATTCCTTCTCCTCCATTGCTTGATTCGGAGTAGTGATACCCTTTTTACCCCAACTTTCAATGATAGTATTTATGTATGCAAATGAGCATTTACCCGTATTTTCAACTGCCCGCTGATATGCAATATCGACCATATCGATAGACATCCCCAATTCGCCCATCCACCTAAATGCGAATTCCTTCTCCCTCGGAATAAGGGCACGTTCAATGCCGAATTTGTGCTTGATTTGCTTTTCATAGCTTGATCGCTCTTTCAATTCGACAATAGCTTCTTCCGCTTGGGCATGGGTAGTGATGCCCCTATCCGCCCAATCGGCGGCAATTGTTTCGATATAGCGGACATTACACCTATCTATCGATTGGCAGTATTCGATAATCATCAATATAACATCGACGGTAAGACCGACATAATCATGCATAGAAATTAGCGAACGTTGCTCAGTATGATTTAGCGGACGTTTGAACCTTTGCTCAGCGGATTGGAACAAATATGCAACTTCAGCACTGTCGTTAATGCGACTAGCAATTTCACCAGCGCTTAACCGATTAGACTTGCCCGGCTTAATCTCCTTGACTTTACTCATGACGATATGCGTGCTACTACTTGACTTGCTAGAATTGTTGTCATTATTTTCGATTACTGCCTGTGTTACTTCCGCTTTTTTACTAGCGGAGGAGGCACTTTTAGCGGCAGTATCCTGTGCAGGCGTAATATCCCCTCCGTCAATCTTAATCAGCCCCGCCTGCTCCCAAAAAAGCATCGCATCGCTAACATCGTCGGACGATAGCTTTAATGCCGATTTAATATTATCACAGCTTAAATCCTCTCCCGAATGCCTGAGCATATAAAGGAGTACCTTCAAACTTGCGCTGCCGGCAAGAAGAATATATTCATCAACAACGTTTGTAGGAACGGCAAAGACGCTTTTCCAAGCGCCTAAATTAATATTATAATTCATCAATGAACCCTCACTTAATC
>CALLQQ010000031.1 GCA_938014915.1 uncultured Clostridia bacterium | reverse complement strand
TAAAAGTTGTAGAATAATAATATATTGCACTTTTGCTTTATATGAATTTTAATTAAATTTGAACAAAAAAATATTGGAAAAGGAGGTCGTTTTGACTAAATGGAATTATATCAGGTAATAATTTTTTGTCTGATTTCTTTTATCGTCGGCTCTGCCGCGTTTGGATTTATAATGTTTCGTAGGGGTATTGAACATAGACGCATTCATGCGGAATCAAAAATAGGATCTGCCGAGATAGAGGCTGAACGCATTGTGAAAGAAGCTAAGAAAGAGGCTGCCAGTAGGAAAAGAGAGGCTTTAGTTGAAGCTAAGGATGAAATTCACAAGTTAAGGATGGAAACCGAAAGGGATTTAAAGGATCGTCGCATTGAAACATCAAGGCATGAAAGACGCATCCAACAAAAGGAAGAAAATCTCGATAGAAAAACAGACAATCTAGAAAAGAAGGAAGAACTTCTTCAAAATAAGTTAAAAACCGCTGATGAAAAGCTCGCCGATGCTGAGCAAATTAGAAAAAGCCAAATCGAAATTCTTGAGAGGATTTCAGGATTTACAATCGAACAGGCAAAGGACCATTTGTTAACCGCATTAGATAATGAACTTGATCATGAGAAGGCATTAAGAATTGCCGCTCATGAACAAAAGGTAAAAGATGAATCTGAAGAAAAGGCAAGGGAATATATCTCACTCGCAATTGCTAGATGTGCTGCTGACCAAGTATCTGAAGTTGCTGTATCCGTTGTTCCGCTCCCAAGTGATGAAATGAAGGGTAGAATAATCGGACGTGAAGGAAGAAATATCAGAACACTAGAAACGCTCACGGGCGTTGACTTAATCATAGATGACACACCGGAGGCTATAACATTATCTTGCTTTGACCATGTTAGACGTGAAATTGCAAGACTCAGCCTAGAGAAGTTAATTGCAGATGGTAGAATCCACCCTGCTCGTATAGAGGAAATGGTGGAGAAATCAAAAAGAGAAGTCGAACACAAGATTAGGCAGGAGGGAGAACGTGCTATTCTAGAAACAAATGTGCACGGACTTCACCATGAACTTGTAAAATTAATTGGTAGACTGAAATACCGCACAAGCTACCGCCAGAATGTGCTGAATCACTCGATTGAAGTTGCACATCTAGCAGGAATAATGGCATCGGAACTTGGCGTTGATGCGAATCTAGCTAGGAGGGCGGGACTGCTCCACGATATTGGTAAAGCACTCAACCACGAAATTGAGGGGTCGCACGTACAAATTGGCGTCGATGTATGCCGCAAGTATAAAGAGAATCCCGACGTTATTCACGCAATTGAAGCACATCATGGCGATGTAGAAACAAGAACAGTTATCGCCGCATTAATTCAAGCTGCCGATGCAATTTCAGCAGCAAGACCAGCAGCAAGAAGCGAAAACTATGAGAACTATATTAAACGTTTGCAAAAATTAGAAGAAATATGTACATCGTACGATGGAGTTGAGAAGTCCTATGCTATTCAAGCAGGACGTGAAGTACGAATTATGATTAAACCGGACCAAATTCCGGATGATAAGATGACAATTTTAGCGCGTCAAATTGTTAAGCGCATTGAAGATGAAATGGAATATCCAGGGCAAATTAAAATTCACTTAATTAGAGAAAGCAGAGCAATTGAATTTGCGAAATAATGCCGAAGCGGCTTAAACATAGCAAGAAGCAGCTACTCATTTAATGAGTAGCTGCTTTAGTATTTATAGTTGTTTTAGATGTATAGATAGCGAGCATATAAACGTAGTCAACGCAGCATTTTTTGCACACAGTGCAGACGGGCAAGAACTATGCAGAGCAAGGCGACAAGTGAAGTATAGATAGGGAGCGATCATACAAACGCAGTTAACGCAGCTATGCGTAATTTATCGCCCGTCTGGGGTTTGCCAATCGACAAGTCCCTT
>CALLQQ010000030.1 GCA_938014915.1 uncultured Clostridia bacterium | reverse complement strand
TGATATTTGCACAAAATATCCGCTTTATGAATAGAGAGGTTGAATTTAATGCCCTTTACCCACATTCGTATAGTCGGGCTATTACCCGAAGAGAAAGGTAAAAGCATTTCAAAACAGAGAATTATCATGTCGGTATTACCACGTAAAAGGGTCAAAATCAACGCAGAAATTACCTTTGATTATCGTGGCGAATACAGTATGAGTATCGACTATATTGATCTCTATGATGTTTTCGGGATTTTTCATCGTAGACGCAAATTAGATAAGGAAATCAAGATAAAAGTTGTGCCGAGGGTATTCGACATCAATTCTGTGCCGGAGAGCAGTATCACAAGTGATACTAATCCAAATCCAGTCCTGATAACTAGTGATGATAGGGATGAATTGTCGAGCATTAGGGAATATCGTGATGGCGATCTGCTAAGAAGTGTGCATTGGAAATTATCGGCGAAGAAAGATGACTTAATCGTGAAAGTATTAGATGGACAAAGAAGTACGGAGTCGGCGGTTATCATGGACTTAAATTGTTATTATGAAGATATGGATAGCAATCTCAAAGTAACGGACGCAGTTATAGAATCGGCGCTGACTATTTGCAACAGCCTATTGACCAAAGGGCAGAATTGCCTAACAATTTGGTACGACGCAAAGGCTAGAGTCATTGCCAAAAAATACGCAACTCCAGATAGCGGATTCGCTGAAGTGTTCGATACACTTTCACTCACGCCAATTTGGGCGGAGCCGATTAATATTCTGAATTTGTTAGCATCATCGGCGGACGAATTGAATATGAGGAATTCAATATTCATCATAACGCCCCGATTCAATAATGATATGAATGAGGCGATAACGCATCTCTACACAGCTGGCAATGCTGATATAAATGTTCTATGTATAGATAATTCAGATGACGATATTTTAGCTATCAAAAATATATACAAAGATACCAATGTAAATGTGTGGGATATTAAATCCGATACAATAAAGCAGTCATTGGATTTTGCAATATACGAATACAATAAAGGGAATTCCCAATGAGCAAGGTGGTGACAAAACTTGATAAAACGGCGCAAGCGTAATCGCATTGAAACATCGTTTATGGAAACGGTTTCGAATGTTAAAATAGCAGCAAATCAAAGAAAATATAATATTATCCGCACCGCTTTAATTGCTATTTTCGTTGCCTCATTAACGACGTCTTTCGTTAGTTCAATGAGGATTCCGATGTCGCCATTAATGGCATTCATAATTAGTGCGGTCTGCGTTACGGGATTTTCATTAATTTTATCGGGCAAAAGATACAAGGCATTGACAATTGGAATAACGGGAGTAATAGCTATTTACATTGTCCTTTGCTGGCAGGAAATTATATTCTCATATTACAAGTATGAATATTTATATAATTACATTCTACTCACTATGAGGAATGGCGTAATTAACACGGCAAATTTTATGACGATGTCGTATATCAGGTATAGCGAAGGTATAATTAAGAATGATGTTCTAATAAATGCAATGTTTATGATTATCGTTCTAGTGTCGTTCATATTCGTTGCAACTTTAAAAAAGAGGATAACCCTCCTACCTAGTATTTTGATAGTTACGGCATTAATCACGCCACCGATCCTAGGCGAGCTAATGCCGCCAATTCCAATGTTTGCATTGATGATTTCAGCATTCATTGGCATATACACACTTGAAATTAATTTTCAATCTATAAATCATGTTATAGAAAAAACGAATGCTAAGATTAACAAAAGCAGTAAAGATAAAAAGAATAAGAAAGAGCAGAAAAAAGCGGTGAATTTCAGCCATCGAAGAACGGAAATGGCCTTTAACAGGCATAGCATTGCTGCGCTATTTTGCTCTATAATATGTATAGTATCGTTCATGCTATCGGCGCTAATCGTGCCGAAAGATGGATACGACATAAGGCAGAAAGTTATTGATTCATACAATACTATATCTGCAAAAGTTAACGAGATGGATTTCAATTTCAAATCACCATGGAAGAAAGATGGAACTGGAGAAGGTGGTTCAGCGGAGCAGGAACTTATCGAATCCAACATGCTGTCGCTCATACCGTCCGATCTTACTGATACGGAAATTCTGAAAGTAATGACGAAAAAGCCAGAAGTAATTTATCTGCGTGGGCGAATTGGCGCTGAATATTCTGATGGCGAGTGGCACGGTACAAGCAAGCATACTAAATGGCAGGATAATGTATTTATTGAGCCGCTGCCCCCGCTTGAAATGGAATTGCAAACTTTTTTTAACACCGCGATATCTAGGGAATACCTAAATAACAATGCGACTAGCGGCATACATATGGCGCAGGTTAATATAAGTTATTTACAGAAATCGAAGGTTTTCTTCCTACCGTGTTATTCTAATTACAATACAATGTCGTTTGACGATATAGGGTCAGTGCAAAGGACTAATTATGATGAATGGATAATATATCTGCCTAAACTATTCCCTGATGAAGTGAATGCAGATGTATATATCGTCAATGCGCACAATGCTGATTTCTGGGAGCTTTATTATGATAAAATTGATACTTATAGGGCACTCCGAGATGAAGCTATCGAATATATAGGAATACTTAACTTAGGGAGTGCTGAAGATTACCGCCCTGAAGCTGAGGAATTTGCGAGAAATAGCAAATACTTCGAAATGCACAATCCGACTTACGACAGCGAAGAAGAGGAAAGGCTCTTATCGGATTATGATTATCAGAGCTTTATTATGTTTGAGGAAAACCGTAATAGGGAAAGTTGTGAAACATATTATAGCTATATTCCCCCTGAAATAGAAGATGATATTACTAGATTATCGAATAAATTAACATCACCTGAGCAAAATCAATATGAAAAGACAATGGCGATATACCATTATTTAAAAGATGAATTTCAGTATTCGACTGCGCCGCAGGAATCAAGCAATGGCTACGACGATGTCCGAGCATTCCTCTTTGAAACGAAAAGAGGGCATTGCGCCCTGTCCGCAACTTCAATGGCGATGCTGCTACGTGCGCAAGGATACGCAACAAGATATTGCACAGGATTCGTCGCCAACACGATTGGCGCGGACGGTGTCGCAACGGCGATTATAAAGGAAAGTGACTTCCACGCATGGACGGAGGTTTATTTCGAGGGGATAGGTTGGATTCCATTCGATGCTACCGCCTCCACACGGTTTGATATTGATACACAAACCGAGCCGCAAACAACGACTACTACCGTAAATACAACTGCGGCGACTACTTCAAATAGCGATAAAAATGTGACTACAACTAGCACAGAAAGTGAAATTCATCGACCGAGCAAAACAAAAAATATGAAGCCATTCCTCATCGCTGCATTGATTATATTAACCGTCGCAGCAATAATCTACACGTTTATTAGGATTGGGGATAGCAGGCAAAAAAATAAATTCACAAGTTTTAGGCAAGATGAGCCAACTAAGGCGGCACATAATATGTATCGCTATATCTTGAAGATTCTTATGAAGTCGAAGCTTGCTCCAATGGACGGGGAACTACCGCAGGAATTTGCAGAACGAGTCGATAATAAAATAAAATTAGACGATAAAGAAGTAAATCTAACAATGCTAATGCCAATTTTTGAGGGTAGGGAATTCGGCTTGAACGATGTAAGCGATAGTGAGCGGAAGATGATGCTAAAATATACCGAGGAGCTATACAATACCCTAGTTACAAGCAAAGTCATATGGAAAAAGGCATATCTAAAATTGATACTGTAATTATAATATATGAAAAACTGCTCAATATTGAGCAGTTTTTTTACGTCTTATGTGCAAATAGTCGAGTAAAATGTTAAATCTTATTGAAAGCTATTATAGTCAAAAAATTCTGTTGAAATTCTGAAACAAATGTGCTACAATAAGATTGTTAAAATTTTATCAATTAGGGAGAGGGCAGTATGACGGACAATATACATAGAAAAGATAGAATGAACGATAAGAAGCTTGAATTAATAGTTTGCATAGGGAGTTCATGCCATTTGCGAGGTTCAAAGGACGTAGTTCAAATCCTAGAAAAACTTGTCGTTAGTAAAGGGGTCGGCGACAAGGTTAATCTAAGCGGATCTTTCTGCATGGGTGAATGTACGAATGGCGTGTGTGTAAGCGTTAACGGGAAGAAATTTTCTCTAACACCATCAACCACGGAGTCATTTTTTGAAGAAGAAGTTATGGAGGTGCTTAATAAATGAAGATAATCGGACAGCAGAAAGCGAACTGCAAAAACTGCTATAAATGTATACGCACTTGCCCTGTGAAATCGATTAAGTTTGAAGATTCGCAGGCGAAAATTATTGATAACGATTGTGTCCTATGCGGTAAATGCGTAGCTGAGTGTCCGCAAAATGCTAAGACGGTTTCAAGTGAATTAGATAAGGTCAAGAGATATATTGCCGATGGGGAGCGTGTTCTTGTTTCGTTAGCGCCGTCCTATGTGGGATTGTTCGAGATGGAATCCCCCGAGCAAATGGCGACGGCATTTAGCAAATTAGGCGTATATGGTGTGTCGGAAACATCGGAGGGCGCCGCATTCGTTTCAAATGAATATCATCGGCTGATCTGTGACGGGGAGCAAAGAAACATCATTACGACTTGTTGCCCCGTAGTGAATGATATGGTGGAGAAATACTACCCCGATGTAGTGAAGTATCTAGCACCAGTAGTATCGCCGATGATAGCGCACGGATCCCTTCTGCGTCAAAGATACGGGCAGGATGTTAAAATCGTGTTCGTTGGTCCTTGCATAGCGAAAAAAAGAGAGAAGAAAGACATTCGCCATGATACTAAGATTGATGCCGTTCTAACATTCGATGATTTAGTTGTATGGTTTAATGAAAACGATATAGATATAGCAAGTTGTGAAAAAGGCGAATTCATCAATGCCGATCCTAAGGTGGCAAAATTATATCCGATACCGGGTGGAATTTTAAAGACGGTTAAAACTCTTGGTGACGATAATAATTATAGTTTCATTAGTGTCGATGGCATTGACAACTGCAAGGAGCTTTTTAAGGCGCTCAGTAATGGCAGCTTTCTGGATAGATGTTTTATTGAGATGAGTGCGTGCGTTGGCGGTTGCGTCAATGGTTCTGCTAAAGGGGATAGAGCACGGAATCGCTTTATTGACGACCTCAAAGTACGGAATTTGCAAAAAGGTGATGGCGCGGAATACCCCGACTATACCGATGAAGTCCCATTACATAAAGATATGGTGAGCAGGCACGGCAATGTAGATATGCCTGAAGAAAAAACGATAAGAGCAATTCTCAGACAAATTGGCAAAGAGAACGAGCAGCAAGAATTGAACTGCGGCTCATGCGGCTATCCTTCTTGCAGGGAAAAGGCGATAGCAGTGTATCAGGGTAAAGCTGATTTAACAATGTGCATGCCTTTTATGAAAGAGCGTGCTGAATCACTATCTAACTATGTTCTATCGGAAACACCGAATATTACTATCATGGTAGATAAAGAACTTAACATAATTGAGTTCAATGAGGCGGCGCAGAAAACATTCGGCATATCCCGCCGTGAAGCACTTGAAAAAGGGCTATATGAGCTGATAGATACAGCTGATTTTGAATTTGTATTTGACACAAAACACTCTATTTACGATAAAAAAGTTTTCTATGATGAATACGATATGGTAACGCAACAAAGCATCATTTATATAGAACATGATAATATCGTGATGGGAATTTTCAAGGACATTACTAAAGATGAAGAATCTAAGGAGAATTTGTATAAATTAAGAGTTGATACAATTGGCATGGCCCAAAAGGTGATAAATAAGCAAATGGTCGTCGCTCAAGAGATTGCCAGCCTGCTTGGTGAAACTACTGCCGAAACAAAAGTAACATTAACGAAACTGAAAGATATGATTGTATATAACGGAGAAGATATATGAATATTCACATTGATGCAGCATATAAGAGTTTGAACAAATATGGCGAACAGTTATGTGGGGATAAGGTGGATATAGTCAGGACGGCGGATTCAGCGATAATGGTTCTAGCCGATGGGCTTGGCAGCGGTGTAAAAGCAAATATCTTATCAACTCTAACTAGCCGCATTATATCTACAATGTTAGTAGAAGGCGCAACCGTCGAGCAGGCGGTGGAAACGATAGTCAGCACTTTGCCCGTATGCAATGTGCGTAAGATGGCGTATTCTACATTTAGCATATTGCATATTTCTAATGATGGTCAAGGTTATTTAGTCGAATTCGACAATCCTTTTTGCATATTCATTCGTGATGGCGAGATTCTTAAACTCCCATACGAATATAAGGAATACGCAGGCAAAGGCGTGTACGAAACGAAATTCACCGTAATGCCTGGCGATGTTCTAGCTATGATAAGCGACGGCGTTGTATATGCCGGTGTCGGAGCAACGCTCAACTTCGGCTGGACATGGGATAGTGTCGCCGCATGGCTTGCAAATTCTGCAACAGAGGGGTTATCCGCACCTAGATTAGCATTGTCGCTATCACAAGCGGTGAACGAATTGTACATGGATAAGCCCGGCGATGATGCCACGGTAATGATAGCGAGAATTGCCACAAAGAAAGCAGTTAATATCTTAACTGGTCCGCCCGTCGACAGGGATAGGGACCATGAGATGGTGCGTGATTTTATGCGCTCACCAGGGAATAAGGCAATTTGCGGCGGAACAACTGCCAATATCGTTTCACGGGAACTTCACCGTGAAATAAAGACATCGCTTGAATATACGGATCCGACACTTCCACCAACGGCGAGTATTCAAGGAATTGATCTAGTTACCGAGGGTGTATTGACTTTGAGCAGGACGGTCTAAATATTGGAGGAATATCAGGACACCGACTCCGATCTATATTATTTTCGTAATCTTGATAAAGATAATGGCGCCTCTAGACTAGCGAAAATGCTGCTTGAAGACTGCACACATTTAAGGCTTTTTATCGGAACGGCGATAAATCCAGCACACCAGAATCCGAATTTACCATCGGATTTGAGCATAAAGCAGAAGCTAATTAATCAACTAATAGAACTAGTAGAGAAGATGGGTAAAAAGGTTGAAAGGACATATTATTAGATATGGGAACGAAGATAGATTTTGGAAATGATGTAAGACAACTAAAATATGAAGTGTTAAAAGGAGTAGCAAAACTAGCCTATAACGATATGCTTGAAGAGGGCAAAGACGACTTACCATATCAGATCATACCGGGTAAAGAGGCAAAATTCCGCTGTTGTGTATATAAGGAGAGGGAGATTCTTCGTCAGCGTATAAGAGCGGCAACGGGTAAAACGTCGCAAGATGGCGTTGTGGTAGTTCTCGCAGATGCTTGTGAGGGTTGCCCGATTAATCGTTATACAGTTACCGAGAACTGCCAAAGATGTGTAGCGAAAAAATGCGTTACCGAATGTCCGTTCGGTGCAATTTCAATAACGGGTAAAGGTGCATACATAGATCCTGATAAATGCAAAGAATGCGGACGATGCGTTAAGGCATGCCCTTATAATGCTATATCGGATACACTCCGCCCATGCCTGCGTTCATGTCCGGTAGATGCGATTAGCATTGATGAAAATAAGCATGCCGAAATAAAATACGATAGATGCATTAGCTGCGGTGCATGTACGAATGACTGCCCATTCGGGGCTATTACTGATGTATCGAGCATTGTCGATGTGATAGATAATATAAAAGGAAAGCGACCCGTATATGCAATTTTCGCTCCTGCAATTGAGGGGCAATTTGGCGATGCCAATATAGCACAAATATCTCAGGGGCTGAAGGAACTCGGCTTTGCCGATTCTGTTGAGGTTGCTCTCGGCGCTGATGCTGTTGCACAAC
Organism: uncultured Clostridia bacterium; assembly: GCA_938014915.1. GTDB lineage: Bacteria > Bacillota > Clostridia > Oscillospirales > Ruminococcaceae > JAAZLM01. Next base: position 3,060 of record CALLQQ010000030.1, on the reverse strand, counting down.
ATGAGGCACAGGAGTTAAAGGACGCAATCGAAAATGATGGCAAGTTAACAACATCATGTTGCCCGGCATTTTACAACATGGTGGAAAAGCACTTCCCCCGTGTGCTTAATAATGTTTCGCACACCGCATCACCAATGGCAGTAACGGCAAGATATATAAGGGATAAAGTCCCGAACGGGATAGTCGTTTTCATTGGCCCGTGCATAGCAAAAAAGCAAGAGGCGAGAACTGTTCCCGATAGTGCCGACTATGTACTTAGCTTTGAAGAATTATCGGCAATGTTCGAGGCGAGGGACATTGATGTTAGCAGCTTTGACCCGCAGAGCGCCGACAGCAATGATGCAAGCAAATTCGGAAAAGGCTTTGCGCTCAGCGGTGGCGTGGTAGGCGCAGTGGTGAGAGTCCTTGAAGAAGAAAATTACAACAAACCTTTTTCATACATTAAATGCGATGGAGCAAGAGAATGCAAAAAAGCATTGCAAATGCTTGGAGCAGGACGACTTAACGAAACATTCGTTGAGGGTATGGCTTGTGAAAATGGTTGCATAGCTGGGCCCGTAGGCATATTGCCATTAAGGCAGACGATGAATAACCGCAAGAAATTAATGGCGCAGGCAGATGACCGTTCAATTGATGAGAACCTCCAAACACATGACTTTTCTAAAATTAACCTGATTCGTAAGTAGCGCAATATTAGTAAAGTAGTCGAATTCTTAATAAAAATGGAAAAATGCATTGACTTTGTCACGGTTTTAACTTATAATAAACTTGATACTTAGAAATGTTACCTAATATAATATGCATAATGCATGATGCGTCGTTGCATTTACGATTGCAAATCAGGAGGAAAAGTAATGAAAGTTAAAAAGGTCAGTCTGAAGATTCTACTTGTTGCGATAATAAGCATGGTGGTTATTACCACGATTAGCAATGCAGGAATGTATGTCGGAAACAAAATTGTTATTGACATGATATTAGAGGAAGAAACCGAAATTGCAGTGGAAGCACTAGAAAATTACATAGAGAATCGCAAACTTGATGCATTGGAATTGTCTAAGGCGTTATCGTATAATGTTGATCTTATGGCGATATTTGAACAAAAGGACAGGGATCTTATTATCGAAACGGCAAAACAAGCAGTGGAGAGTTCGGGAATTAAGGCTGATAATGTCATTCTACTGGAAGCGGACGGGACTGTTTTTGCTAGATTAAATAGTGACAAGTTCGGTGACTCATTAAGTGGGCAAAAAAATATAGCAGGGGCGATGAGCGGGGCTACTGATACATATCTTGAAACGAGCGCGGAATCTAGATTATCAGTGCGTGCATCAACTCCTTTAAAGAATCATGACGGCAACACTGTCGGACTTATATCAATTGGATATAGACTTGATTTACCATCGGTAGTAGACGACCTAAAAGATTCGCTGCAAAGTGACTTTACAATATTCCTAAATGATGAGCGAATAAATACTACAATAACCGATAACGCACAAAGAGTTGTCGGTACGCAAGTAGATTCAGATATTTCTAATCGTGTTTTAGGTAAAAAGGAAGCTTACTATACCGTAAGCGATATCAATAATATTAAATATTATACGGGCTATGCGCCGTTAATTGATAACGATGGTGAAGCAATTGGAATGCTTTTCGCAGGAAAGCCAATTCAGAACATTCGGGATAAACAAGCATTGACGCTTGGAATAGCGACAGTTGGAGTAGTGTCGTGTATTATTTTAGTTATACTTATTTACGTTAGGATAATTAGCAAATCCGTCGTTAACCCAATTAAACGAATGGCGGAAGCGACATCGGAACTTTCAAAAGGAAATCTTAATATAGAAAAAATCACGCACAAAACAAATGATGAAATTGGTCTAATGGCAAGATCGTTACAATCGACTATTGACACATTACGTCTATATGTAGGTGATATTTCTGATAACCTAACCTTAATGGCAGAAGGGGATATGACTAACGAGATTAAGCAAGAATATATTGGGGATTTCATACCAATAAAAGAAGCGCTAGTTGATATATCACAATCTCTCAATAGAACATTAGGCGAGATAAATAGCTCATCGGAACAAGTGCATGCTGGGGCGGCACAAGTATCGAGCGGCGCACAGGCTCTTGCCGAAGGGACGACAGAGCAAGCGAGCGCAATACAGGAACTTGCTGCTACTATGTCCGAAATATCCGATAAAGTAAATAGTAATGCTGACAATGTCAGAGTTGCAACGGGATATGTTGAGCAGGCTACATTGGGCGTTGAGCAGAGTAATAAACGTATGGACGAGTTGCTTAGCGCCATGGACGATATCAATAGATCGTCCAGTGAAATTGCAAAAATTATAAATGTTATAGATGATATAGCTTTCCAAACAAATATTCTAGCGCTTAATGCTGCGGTAGAAGCGGCTAGAGCGGGCGAAGCTGGCAGAGGATTCGCCGTTGTCGCTGATGAGGTGCGGAATTTAGCAAGCAGATCGGCTGATGCGGCTCAACAAACTACCGATTTAATTAAAAGCTCGGTTGACGCAGTTGCAGTGGGTACAGATATAGCAAGAAATACCGCTAAAGTCCTTGAAAATGTATCGACGCATACAAGTAATGTGAAATCGTCCATGGTTGAAATTGACGAGGCATCTGAAGAACAGGCGACTGCAATTTCTCAGGTTGAACAAGGAATCGATCAGATTTCAGCAGTAGTGCAAAACAACTCTGCTACCGCTGAAGAAAGTGCCGCAGCCAGCGAGCAACTTTCTGGCCAATCATCAATTCTGCGTGCCGAGGTTGGCAAATTCAAAATTACGAATATGACTATTCACGAAGAAATTAGCGATAAAGATGAGCATGATGAAGAAATTGAGCATGATGAAAATCAAGATATAGAAGAATCCGACATAGATATTGATGATAATGCAGAAATCATTGAAGATACAGCCGAGGATAATGAATAATATGATATTAGTCGCCATATTGGAGGAATCCAGTATGGCGACCCTATATCCCCCCCTATATATAAGGTATAACACCGGCTTAAACTTCTCATTCTAC
>CALLQQ010000029.1 GCA_938014915.1 uncultured Clostridia bacterium | reverse complement strand
ACATGCCAAAATTCTCAAAAGGTCAAAAACTTATAGGTAACTACATAATCACATATTATGACAAGGCAGCCTTCATGACTGCGTCGAGGCTTGGTAGCACTGTTGGTGTTAGTGAATCAACAGTTGTTAGATTTGCTACGGAGCTGGGATTTGACGGATACCCTAGCCTCCAAAAGGACTTGCGGGATCTAGTCAGGAATAAGCTCACCACGATTCAACGTATGGAAGTATCCAATGATAGGATCGGCAACAATGTCTTTGATAAAGTGCTGAACCTCGACATGGAGAGAATCCGCCAAACACTGGAGGAGGGTTCAAGAGAATCTTTCAACGATGCTGTCGATGCAATAATTAATGCTAAGAACATCTACATAATCGGTACTAGGAGTTCATATGCTCTTGCAGTTTTCCTAGCTTATTATCTTAACCTTATGTTAGAGAATGTTAAGGTAATTCAGGCAACGAATTCAAGCGGACTCTTTGAGCAGATTATGAGAATCGGCGAAGATGATTTGATGATAGGAATTAGCTTCCCCAGATATTCTAAGCATACTGTAAAAGCACTCAAGTATGCCAAAGATGCAGGTGCTGATGTTCTTGCGATTACCGATACTTCTGCGTCGCCACTTGTTGGGGTATCAAATTTTGCACTCCTAGCAAGGAGCGATATGGTTTCATTCGTCGATTCGCTTGTAGCGCCGCTTTCCGTCATTAATGCTCTTATAGTAGCACTTGGCTCAAAGAAGCGTGAACAGATTTCACAAACATTCGAAGCACTTGAAAATATATGGGATGAATACGATGAATACGAGAAGCCGGAGGAAAAATAATCTTATATGCAGCAGGATACAATCATAATTGGCGGGGGCGCTGCTGGAATGTTGGCGGCGATCGCCGCTTGTAAACGTGGGAGAAGTGTTCTCCTCATAGAAAAGAAAAAGCGATTAGGTATGAAAATGCTAATTACCGGCAAGGGTAGATGCAACATTACCAATAATTGTGACACTGATGAATTCATGAAAAATGTCCCCAATAATTCGAAATTTCTTTTCAGCTCACTTGATAATTTATCAACAGCCGATACAATAGATTTTTTTCAGGGAATAGGAGTGCCGCTTAAAACTGAAAGGGGCAGGCGTGTATTCCCAGAGTCGGACAAATCAATGGACGTTGTGAATTCGCTAAAAAGGCAACTGAATTTGCTAGGATGTAGGATAGTGACAAATACGGTAACGAGCATAATTGTCGATAAAAATGCCGATAATCAACGTACTGTTAAAGGCGTTAAATGCGGCGAAGATAAGTATTTTAGTGATACTGTGCTAATCGCAACGGGTGGGAAGTCATATCCATCAACCGGCTCAACTGGTGACGGATATAGATTCGCTAAACAGGCGGGCCATTCGATTAAGGAACTATCCCCATCACTGATTCCACTTGAAATATTCGAGAAATATCCCCGTAGAATGATGGGGCTATCTCTAAAAAATATAGAGTTAAATGCAATTGATACTAAGACGAGCAAAACCGTTTTTGCCGACAGGGGAGAAATGCTATTCACGCATTTTGGAGTGTCGGGTCCGCTAATTCTAAGCGCAAGTGCCCATATGCCCAATATGAGCGACGGGCGATATAGGCTTGAAGTAGACTTAAAGCCTGCCCTCAGTGAGGAAGAACTTGATGCTCGCATCTTGCGTGATTTTGCCGAATTCCAGAATAGGGACTTCATCAATTCGCTATCGAAATTACTACCTGCTAAAATGATACCGACAATTGTTGGATTGTCGGGGATACCAGCCGATACTAAGGTAAATCAAATTACAAGAGAGCAGAGGAAAGCTCTATGCAATGTGCTGAAGCGCCTCCCCCTAACGGTAAAAGGCTTCCGCCCAATTGAGGAAGCGGTAATTACACGGGGTGGAGTAAATATAAATGAAATTAACCCGAAAACAATGGAATCAAAAATTTGCAACGGGTTATTCATTGCTGGCGAGTTATTGGATATTGATGCGTATACCGGCGGGTATAATTTACAAATAGCCTTTTCGACAGGCTATACAGCAGGAAAATATCTTTAAAGGGAGATTAGATATGTCAAAAACAGTTGCGATCGACGGTCCGTCAGGTGCGGGCAAAAGCTCAATTGCTAGGCAGGCTGCACAGGCGATAGGCTTTATATATGTTGACACGGGCGCACTATATCGTTCAATTGCATATTTTGCACAAACGAGCAATGTTGATGCATCCGATATAAATGCAATCACGCATTTGCTGAAAAAGGCAGAAATAGAACTGAAATTTATCGACGGTGAGCAACGAGTTTTCCTCAATGGTGACGATGTATCAGATGAAATTCGCACGCCGCAAATTTCTATGATGGCATCAAAAATTTCAGCTTTATCTATTGTACGTGAATTTCTATTTGATTTGCAAAGACGAATAGCACGTGAGAATGATGTTATCATGGACGGTCGGGATATTGGTACAGTTGTTCTACCCAATGCCGATGTAAAGATATTTTTAACCGCATCCGCCGAAATAAGGGCTAAAAGGCGTCATTTAGAATTGACGCAAAAAGGACATGATGTTTCTTATCAAGATGTCTTAGATGATATAAAACAAAGGGACTATGAAGATGAAAATCGTGAAATTGCACCGCTGAAAAGGGCGGAAGACGCAATTCTTGTTGATACAACATCAATTAACTTCGATGATTCGGTTAAGCTTGTAATCTCAACTATCGAGAAGAATCTATAATGGTGACACCATTTGTTTTTATAATGTTTAATGGGGGTCATGCCGTTGTTTGAGTTTTTTAAATGGCTATTAGGATTGTTCGTAAGAATAATCTTCAATATAAAAATAGTTGGAAAAGAGAATATTCCTAAAAAAGGTGGATATATCGCTGCTTGCAACCATCAATCATATTGGGATCCTGTTTTTATGGGGATGGTCTTAAAAGGCAAATTTGCTTTCATGGCGAAAAAAGAACTTTTCACAAATCGTGTGTTCGCATGGCTTATAACGAAGTTCGGAGCATTCCCTATCGAAAGGGGAAAGCGTGACGGCGGCGCTATTGAAACGGCTATCGAGCGAATCCATATGGGCAAGGTATTCATTATATATCCCGAGGGAACACGCTCTAAAGATGGCAAGCTAGGCAGAGGAAAATCGGGAGTGGCATTAATCGCTGGTAAAGCGAAAGCACCAATTCTTCCAATGTGTATATCCTACGAGGGGAAGCTCCGCTTCCGTACTAAGGTAACTATTTCAATTGGCGAGATGATTCCCCATGAGGAACTTGCCGTTAATCCTGAGAATTCGATGGAATTAAGGAATGCAAGTCGAAGAATTATGGAAGAAATCCGTCTTCTGAAGGAGGCGGCAGAGGCATGAATAAACGCATCATTGTAGCAAAGACAGCAGGATTCTGCTTTGGAGTCGACAGGGCAATTAATATGGTTAATTCGATGATCGACGAAAAAAATAAAGTTAGCACATTAGGGCCAATTATACACAATACTCAAGTTGTTAATGAGTTAAAAGAAAAGGGCGTTCGCAGCATTGACGATCTAGACGATGCGCAAATAGATGAAAAAGTCGTAATACGCTCACACGGGGTCGGCCCCGATATTTATAATCGGCTAAAGGATAAAAATATATCATATGAAGATGCAACCTGCCCATATGTATCAAAGATACATAAAATCGTATCGAAGAAATCTTCATCGGGCAACATAGTTTTAATAGCAGGTGATAAGAATCATCCCGAGGTTATAGCTATAAAAGGACATTGTTTAGCGCAGTCCTATGTATTTAAAGATTGCGATGAATTGTTAGAATTGCACAAACAGCATCCAGAATTTAGGGACAAATCACTCATAATTGTTGCTCAAACCACCTTTAATAAGAATTTATGGAGAAAATGTAGCGAAATCGCTGAAAAGCTATATACAAATGCATTAATATTTGATACAATATGTAGTGCGACCCATTCTAGACAGGAAGAAGCCGAGGAATTAAGTAAAAATGTAGACATAATGTTAGTTATCGGCGGTCGGCATAGTTCAAATACAATTAAACTTTATGAACTGTGCAGACACAATTGTTTAACCTATCACATTGAAACGGCTGGCGAATTAAAAGATATTGATTTTAGCGACGCCCGATCAATTGGTATAACCGCTGGAGCATCGACACCAGCATATTTAATCAAGGAGGTACAAAATACCATGACGGATATTTTGGTAAAAAAAGACGAGGAATTTAACTTTGAAGAGGCACTGGAACAGACCTTCAAAAAAATATATACGGGGAATAGGGTGAGGGGTATCATTACCTCCGTCAATAAGAGCGAAGCTATTGTTGACATTGGCGTAAAACAAACCGGATATATACCACATTCTGAGATTTCGGATGATCCATCGGTCAGCCCGACAGATGTTCTAAAGCCTGGCGATGAGCTAGACTTAATTGTAATCAAAGTTAACGACCAAGAAGGTGTAGTAACACTTTCTAAGAAGAAAGTTGACTCAATGATTGGCTTTGAAAAAGTTATGGAAGCACATAAGGAAGATGCCATTCTTGAGGGAGTTGTCACAAATGTTGTTAAGGGCGGAATTTTGGTTTCCGTTAGTGGAATGAAAGTATTTATTCCAGCATCGCAAGCAACAATGAACAGGAATGACAACCTAAATGACTTATTAAAAACGACGGTTTCATTTAAGATTCTTGAAGTTAACGAACAAAGAAGCAGAGCCGTCGGCTCAATTAGGGCAGTCGAGAGAGAAAAAAGAAAAGCAGAGCAAGCGAAATTCTGGGAAGAAATCGAAGTCGGCGAAAAGTTCACTGGTGAAGTTAAGTCCATTACAAGCTATGGTGCATTCGTAAACCTTGGCGTCATTGATGGAATGGTTCACATTTCCGAACTATCATGGAGCAGAATTAAGCACCCATCGGAGGTAGTAAAAGTCGGCGATGTTCTTGATGTTTACGTTAAAGACCTAGATAAAGAGAGAAAGAGAATATCACTAGGATTTAAGAAAGCCGAAGATAATCCGTGGGAGATTTTCAAGAATGAATATAAAACTGGCGATATTATTAAAGGTAAAGTTGTTTCAATTATGCCATTCGGCGCATTTGTCCAGATTATACCCGGTATCGATGGTTTAATTCACGTATCGCAAATCGATACACAGCGTATCACGAATGTTGCAGATGTGTTATCGGTAGGGCAAGAAGTTGAAGCGCTATTAACTGAGATTGATCTTGAGAATAAGAGAATTAGCCTATCTATGAGGGCGTTAATCGAGGAGAAAGACGCAGATAGTGAGGCTGACGCAATTGAAGAAGCTGCCGCTATTGCTGGAGTAACCATAACTTCCGACGAGGAAGAAACAGAGCAAGAAGATAGCGAAGAATAGAATTATTTAATACCTACTTAATTTTAAAATTAAGTAGGTATTTTTCTTTTTATGGCGATTCCTGAGGTGTGAAAGCTAGATTTTAGGTGATGGATATGTTATAATTATATATGAAATAACAAATGGAGGCGGCATATGGATATTATAAAAAAGCTGGCTAATGAACTTAAAATAAGCGAAACCCAAGTTAAAAATACGGTAGATTTAATTGATGAAGGCAATACGATTCCCTTTATTGCAAGATATAGAAAAGAGGTTACTGGATCACTGGATGATCAAGTTCTGCGTGATTTAGACGATAGATTGCAATATCTCAGAGGACTTGAAAAGCGTAAGGACGAGATTAGAAAGATAATTATAGAGCAGGAAAAGATGACCGATGAGATTGAGGCTAGCATTGCCAAGGCACAGACACTTGCTGAAATTGAAGATATATATCGCCCGTTTAAGCAAAAGCGCCGCACACGGGCTAGTATAGCACGTGAACGTGGATTAGAGCCATTGGCGGAGATACTGCTAAGTTGCGATGACGATAAAGATCCAGTCAAAGAGGCGGAGAATTTCATAGACGAAGAAAATGATGTTCCGGATACCGATAGCGCATTAGCGGGAGCAATGGACATCATAGCGGAGCAAATCTCCGACGATCCCGCCCTGCGTAAGGAGCTGCGTGAATTTACATTCTCAACTGCTATGCTAACATCAAAGGCGAGCGACGAGAATGAAGAGAGCGTATATAGTAATTACTATGATTTTTCCGAACCAATTTCTAAAATTCCTGGACATAGAATCCTGGCACTAGACAGGGGAGAACGAGAGGGAATTCTGCGTGTGGGAATCGATCTAGATGAGGAGAGAGCGGTTTCAATAATATCAGAAATTTATGTCCAGGGACGGAATGAATGTGCAGATTATGTGATGCTTTCATGCGAAGATAGCTATAAGCGGCTAATTGCACCATCAATCGAGCGAGAAGTGCGGGGCGAATTGACCGATAATGCATGTACGGCAGCTATAAAGGTTTTCTCCGCTAATTTACGTCAGCTATTGATGCAACCACCGGTGAAAGGCACTGTAACGCTAGGTCTTGACCCTGCTTACCGTACTGGATGTAAAATTGCCGTCGTAGACGATACTGGCAAGGTGCTTGACACAACAGTTATATATCCGACGCCGCCGCAAAGCAAGGTGGCTGAATCTAAGGCGAAAATGAAATCGCTAATTGAGAAGTACGGCGTCACGACAATTGCAATTGGCAATGGTACAGCGTCGAGGGAGAGTGAGGCATTCGTTGCTGAACTCATCAAGGAAATACCGCAAAAGGTATCATATATGGTCGTGTCGGAGGCAGGGGCGAGCGTATATTCAGCATCGAAACTTGCCGCAGAAGAATTCCCGCAATTTGACGTATCGTTAAGGAGTGCCGTATCAATTGCTAGAAGATTGCAAGATCCATTGGCGGAACTTGTCAAGATAGATCCAAAAGCAATTGGAGTCGGGCAATATCAACATGATATGCCTAAGAATCAGCTTGGTAATGCCCTATCGGGCGTTGTAGAGGACTGCGTTAACAATGTTGGCGTTGATCTCAATACCGCATCTCAATCGCTCCTAGGCTATACTGCAGGCGTCAATGCACGTGTTGCTAAAAATATCGTAGCATACCGTGAGGAAAATGGCGCATTCACAAGTCGAAAGGACTTACTTAAAGTTAAAATGCTTGGTAAGAAAGCATTCGAACAATGTGCAGGATTCTTACGAATTCAGGGCGGAGTGAATCCGCTCGATAACACAGCCGTTCACCCGGAAAGTTACGAACAAGCAAAAGCAATACTCATGCAGTGCGGATTTGAATTGAGCGACATCGGGGGCGGAATTGCCGATATTAAGGAGAGGGCAAGTCAATATGGAATAGCCAAACTAGCCGAGGAAATTGGAGTCGGTGAGCCAACTTTAAACGATATTTTAGATGAGCTGGTTAAGCCGGGACGTGACCCACGTGATGAACTTGATGCTCCCTTGCTACGCAGTGATGTTGTCGAGATGAAGGACTTAAAAGAGGGAATGGAATTAATGGGAACAGTCCGCAACATTGTTGACTTTGGTGCATTTGTCGATATAGGAGTGCATGAAGATGGACTTGTTCACATATCGCAACTTGCAGATAGATATATAAAACATCCTTTAGATGTTGTTAAAGTTGGCGATGTTGTTAAGGTTAGAGTAATGTCAGTTGACGAAAAGCGGGGCAGAATCGCCCTTACTATGAGAGTGTAAATAAAGCCCACCTTTTTTCAGAAAATGGTGGGCTTTTTGGTAATGAAAGTTGCTCAACTTCGTATCTTCACAAACAAACATTTACACCTTATTCCACGAATTTGAGAGTGAGTAGGTACCATATCCCATATATCATAAAGCAGTAATATAAAACGCAGGATAATTCCACAAATCAAGTTTTTATTGCCGAATTCAAAATAAAGCCGATGCAATTAAATACCTAAATTGTAAGCTATTTATTTGTTAATACTGTATATATAATTTCACTCACTTCATTCACTTTAAATTGTTTATGTATTTAAACTTTAGTATTCATTTGTGATATAAAATCGTGGTATAATTATACATAATGAGGTGAATAGAATGGCATTTCTCAATGTTGATGGGGTAGAAGTACAGACGCCGACGGGTGACTGTACCTTCATTATATCCGACTACTTTACTATATTTAATGATAATAATGTATCCCCAACTATATACTCGTGGCATGATGTAGCGGGGATATATGAGAATATAGGGCGATTCGAAATAAGCTTAAAGTGCGGGGAAAAGGTCATTTTACGCAAGGAATGGTTTAATTCGGTAGAGCAAATTTTATCGTGCAGAGCTATTATGGAAGCAGAGTCTAAAGATAATTACAAGTACCGACATTGGCTAAGGGTGTTGCCAGATAAGACATCTTACATAAATGCGGATCTACCGGAGAACACATTAGTGTATAAAAATAAGTATAATTATGAGGAAATCCTTCAAGCAAATATTGCAATTTCAACTCAAAAAATCTTGAAGTATATATGGCTATATACTTTTATTTTATCTGTCATAACTTTTTTTATGCTCAGGCGCCATCATGCGAATATAATTGATGATGTTTGGACAGATATGATTGTTTCTATTTTAATTGCCTTATCCGCTGCTATTACATTAAGCTTAATTTATTATTTGGTAGATAAATCTTTAGTCAGACGAATTAAAAAAAGTGATGAAGCACTTGATGTTTCGATTTGTTTCATCATATCGCCTATTGGTATCGCCGCCGTCGAAGAAAGTATAAATACATTTAATGAAATTATTCCATGGAGTGAAGTTAATTCATATACCATAACGGATACAATGCTTGTGTTTATAATTAAAAACCATCAAAAATTATGGCTGCCTATCAATAGCATAACAGCCGAAACATATGATTGGATTTTAAATGTAGTTGGCGCACTCAATGTGCCAGAAAAGTAGGGGTGATTAATATGTCCGAACCTAAAATTATATTTAATGAAATCATGCGCCTTGGTGGTAAAGATATGGCGATTATATATCTAGAGAATGGTGAGGGCACAATATCAAAGTATAATCTAGGCAATGCACGCCGTATCGATGATAAGACTGCCGTCATCAACTCATTATGCATCGAAGATTATCCAATTATCAACATAACTACTTTCAAGGGTAAGGGTCCATGTTGTGATAAAATGATTTGCTCAGGGTACGGTAGAGAAGATATTAGCAGGGAAATAACTCGCCTAATTGAAGAGTGCGGCAATACGGGTTATAGTTCGCTTGAAGGTGCTGTAAATGCTGTATATCCGATACTATCTAAAATGAGTGAAGGACTATACGGTGTATATTATACTAAATTATATCCTACCGACGGTGCAGGCAACTTTTTCTGGAGTCTTTCCTCAATACCGAAGGAGATGGTCGGATCAGCCGATCAGAATTGCACCGACTCACCTAATGAAACATTGTTACCATGTTTTCTGTTGCCGACGATTTCACCTGTTCATTATGATGAGCAAAAGATCGAATCATATCGGGAGCAAATTCGCAGTGGTGATAATTTTGCTGGAATAGCGCTGCAAATTGAGGGGCTATTTTGCGCCTTACTTGATGGACATCATCGTGCGGCAGCTTGCACATTAGAAGAAGTTGATTTCTATGGAATAGTAATTGAAAAGATAGACGAAGTTTTATTTGAGGAAGTTGAGGACGAAGATAGCGGAGATATAGTTGAAAAAGCAACGGGATTTGCATCGATATCATGTAAATTACCATTTGAACTTATACCGCAGCACATTTCAAGGAAGCAACTGCAATTACGAAAAGAGAAAAAGCCCGAAAATTATTATAAAATCAAGTATCAATATAATAATCGTGAGCCCGTACGTGGTCATGTTAGCTGGAGCGATGAGATAATCGAGAAAAGTGAGCTACTCCCCGATGCTCAAATGATTTTGAGCGCACAAACAATAAACGGGGTAACTGACGATGAGCTAATCGCCCTACTAGCAAGTAAAACATCGCATAATGGTCGTATTATCGTCAGCCGCAATTTGTATGAAAGCATTGTAACAGTGATTAATTTTCTTCTTTATACCGATGGGGCGAGATTTATCGAATTTGCAATTGCCGTCATGAGGGAGAGTAACCTAGTTGCGACGCATCACTATATTGCTCAGAGGTTATCACGTGTGAATGATGAGCAAATCTATGATTTCTTTAAAGAGATTGTAGAGAATGAGCATATTAAAGATAATATAAAAGAAATTGCACTAAAATATCTAGAACGCAACGAAGAAAGATATTCAAAACAAGATGAGGATATTAAGGCTTAAACAATTACATAAAAAAGTAATGTTGCATTAAGGAGAAGAAAAGTAACTCCTTAGTGCAACTTTGTTATTTTCCCTCATATAATAATAGGGTGAAGGTTGGATTATTAGGAGGAAAGATTATGGGTACAATTGCTGGATGGGTCGATTATAATAAGAACCTATATGAAGAAGATCGGGTTATGAGGGGGATTAGCGATACCTTTTTCGGGGCTGCCGATATAAGCATTAATCAGTTTAAATGTAGTGAAGCTTATATGATAAGTAAAGCACATATAGCGGAAAATTCTCACGGTATGAGCAAAACATTGGTTAGCGATATTGATGGCACCAAATACACAATAGTATTTGTCGGTGCACTATATAATGCAAATGAACTTAAAAAGGAACTTGCCAAAGGCGGTGAAAAGATCAATGCAAGATCTAATGCCGAGATTCTTCTACTCTCTTATATCGAATGGGGGGAAAGCTGCCTAGATAAATTAAACGGCAAATATGCTTTCGCAATATGGAACGATAAGGATAAGGAACTCTTTATAGCTAGGGATAGGATTGGTGCTAAGCCTCTTTTCTTTTATAGATATGATGGTGGTATAATCTTTGCATCTGAGATTAAGAATTTGCTAGCTCATCCATATATTAAGCCGGAAATCGACAGATTGGGAATTGCAAGCATTATGTTGCTAGGACCGGGCAGAGCGCCAGGAGATGGCGTTTTCAAAGGCGTAAAGGAACTGAAGCCAGCGCATTTTATTAGGGTGAGTAAAGACGGCATCAGTGAACATGAATACTGGCGAATCAGGGCGCAGGAACATAATAATAACATGGCGCTCACGACTGAAAAGGTGAATTACTTAATCACCGATAGTATTGAAAGACAGGTAAAAACCGATTCACCATTATGCACATTTCTATCGGGAGGGCTGGATTCGAGCATTATCAGCGGAGTAGTTGCAAAAAAATATAACGAAAAGGGAAAGAAACTGACCACCTATTCAGTTGATTATGTTGATAACGATATTAACTTCAAATCAACGGCATTTCAACCTAATTCAGATACGCCGTATGCGCAAAGTATGGCGGATTCCATTGGTTCAAATCATAAATCAATTTTACTTGATACGCCGAAGCTAATCAATGCACTTGATAGTGCTGTGTATGCAAGAGGTCTGCCAGGTATGGCAGATGTTGATTCGTCATTGTTGCTTTTTTGCAAAGAGGTAAAGAAAGATTATGATGTAGCAATTTCGGGCGAATGTGCTGATGAAATTTTCGGTGGCTATCCGTGGTTCCACAAGAAAGACATCTTATTTAAAGATGGATTCCCGTGGTCGGTATCGACAGATTTAAGGAAAAGATTAGTATGCCGTGGTATTTTCAAGGATCTAGATGCTAATGAATATGTAGATACTTATTACCAGAAAACTGTTGGCAAGACAAGTTACCTTGAGAGCGATAGCCCACTTGAAAAGAGAATGCGCACAATGTTTTTACTGAATATCAAATGGTTCATGCAAACATTGATGGATAGGAATGATAGGATGAGTTCGGCGAATGGGGTTGACATACGCACACCATTTAGCGACCATAGAATAATAGAATATGCGTATAATATCCCATGGAGCATGAAGTCATATAACGATAGGGAAAAGGGGCTATTGAGATATGCGTTCAAGGATTTACTACCTAGCGATATTTTATGGAGGAGAAAAAGTCCATATCCTAAAACGCACAATCCGAATTATCTAGAAAGTGTAAAGACAATTATGAATGGTATTATCGAGGATAAAAATTCGAGGGTGCTTGAGTTTATCGATAAGGGCAGGATACGGGAGTTAATCGACACAAATGCACAATCATTCAATAAACCATGGTATGGCCAGCTAATGACAGGACCGCAGGTTCTAGCATATATTATTCAAGTAGAAAGCTGGATGAGAAGATTCGATATAGAGCTGAAACTATAACAAAGAGGATACCTAAATTCAGGTATCCTCTTTATTATCATAAGTTAGGATAATCTTTCTATGTGATGGTGTAGTAAAATCGTCGCGAGCAACACGTTGAATAAAATACATATTACGATATATGTTATGCCCGTGTGCCTCTTTGTAAATTTGAGTGATGCGGCGCCGACAATAACACATGATATAAGAGCCGCCGCAGTATTAATGAATATTATCGTTGTTAATTGCCCGAACGGCAACTTCGCAATGCTCCCAGAAAAGATGGAAATCAAGATATTCGCTGATGGCAGGATCAAAAGTGGCAAAGTTGTAGCGGCATAATCCTTTCGCTTAGAGCGCAAATAGATTATGGATATAGCAAATATTATCCCGAAAATAGCCAAACTCTCAATAACCATTGATTTTCCTCCCGATTAGTATTTACCCTAATTAAAGAAATCTTTGACAATATCGCCGGCTTTATCATTTTCACCGCTAACCACGAATATCACATAATCGCCTTTTGTGAAGAGAACGCTGCTATCAATTTTAGGCATTTCTTCTGGTCGATAGTCTTTAAAGTTAGCAACGAGTGTTTCCCTCCTATTTGCGATTGCTTCCTTGACTTGCTGCATGTTAGCACTATCTTTAAGCTTGAACACTGCAATTTCATCAGGGAATCCCGCAGATCCGCAAATATAAGCAGAATATGAATCTATAATATCATCGTTGATTTTATAAAAGAAATCTAGTCTATCATCGTCAAGTTCCGTCAATGTAGCGAAATCTATTTCATCAATCAACTTATCTGTAATATCCTTTACATCAGGATTCTTCGTTTCGGTTTTCCCACAGCCCGTTACAAGAAATAACGTAGCTATAACAAATGTGCCCATCAAAATATATATAAATTTCTGCATATTTTCCTCCAATTATTCAAATAGATTATGATAGCTTTCCGATGATTCCTATTTTTTCGCCGTATGTCGAAGGAAAAAATCGAGTGATTTTTCATATGCCGCATATTTAAAGTGCATTCCATCTTTTTCAGCAAATTCATCAAATAAATAGCCATTATCATCTTTGAGTTCCGATGCAAGATCAAGATAATGTACACTATTTTGATTTGCCATTTCCTCCAAGCCAGAATTAAACTCATCAATCATTTTGTTCGTGATTGGATTGTCACCGTCCTCTAATTCCTTTGTGACGGGAGGAACGGATACGACATATACAATAGAATCAGGTAATGCTTCCTTTATGCCATTGATAAAATCATCGTATTCGCCGATCATGAATTCATTTGACAGCCATGCAATTCCATTGGAGCCTAGCATGACATAAATTTTATTCGGCTTTAAATTAATTAGATGATCAAGTATTATATAATTTCCATTTCCGGGAGATTTAACTTTCTCAGTATTAATTTTTTCTATATTCATTCCTTGTGATGCAAGGACGGATTTTTCTTCAATAAAACCATATGCGCTATAACCGACTGTTATCGAATCCCCAACGAACACAGTATCATCAAAATAGCTGTCATCGACGGCATCGTTATCCGATGCTGGTGGTGGCTCTACCTCTGGAGATGTTGTAGTAATCACCGTTGTAGATTGCGTTGTAGTAGTGGAAGAATTTGGTGGAGTGTCACTTTTTTCACGACCTACAAATTTCATAATAAGCATTACAGATGCGATAATAACCAGTATACTCACGATAATAATTAATATATTAATAATCCTCTTAGATTTATCAGAGCGATTAATATTCCCTAACATAAAAAACCTTCTTTCAAACTTGCCTGCACATATTAGTATACATCAAATTAAATGAGATGGCAAGAATATAAACCGATTTATTCTCATTTAATTGGATTGTAAATTCTGTAACATTTGCGTTTGATTTTGTAATATCACTGCAACAACTATTATGCATAAATTGGCATTAAATATTACCGTTCATCAATAATTATAGGTTCAAAGGTTCAAAAAAAGAAGCTGCCCAAATATGAAAAAGGCAGCTTCTTTTCAGGGTTATACCCTAGAGAATTTAGGAGAGTTATTAGTTTAAAAGAATTTATACCATCGCAATACCCGTAGACTACATGAATTTAATTGCAGTCTCCCTTTCTGTTAAATTTGTTGTGTTCATTCTTATTAAATGCCATTAGGCAATTAATCGTGTTAAATCACTAAATGTCTTGTATATGTATTCCACATATTCTATTATACCTAGCCATGTGATAGAATTGTGTTAGCTTTTAGAAAAGCATAAGAAAAGCATATATATCGGGTGTTTGTCCAGCATATTTACTAAAGAATTTGCTCATATGGCGAATCACTTATTGAATTTGCATTATGTTATTGAATATATCGCTGCTTAATGCTATAATACAAACATAGTAATTCAACCTATTTTACGAACAATAATATGTGCTTTAACGATAGAGGAGTAAGTATAATGAAAAAGATAGTAATACTCGCATTGATGCTTTGCATGGCTATTTCCATCACATCGTGCGATAAAAAAGAGGAAACTGACGATCTAATAAAACTGCCCATAATTGATGCAAAAGAGATAAAATATTCTACTGAAACGGCCAAGCGGGGATATCTAGCTACAAAGCACAATGTAATTGGTGAAGTAGGGCATCCGTTTATTACAACAATTTCCTTTGCTGGTGTACAGGGCAACATTAAAGAGATAAAGGTCGAGCAGGGGCAGAATGTTTCCGCTGGCGATGTTATTGCAACTATCGAGAGCGGCGAATATCAAAAAGAACTGAATGAGCAGAAAAATAAGACCGAGCAGGCTAGACTGCGGGTAGATATTTTAGTGGAGGAAAATGCCGACAAAGATGAAATTTCATTCGCTAAAATCGAACATGAACTTGAACTTGTTAAGCTGGAAAAGGCACGGGAAAACTTAGAAAATTGCACATTGAAATCGCCAATTAGCGGTAGAATAGATTGGCTTGAAGAGTTCTTTGAGGGGCAGCACATTAAAGATGGCGAGCTAATATGCGGTATCGCCGATACGTCAAAGCCATATGTCTACTTTTATAGTGAAGATGCCTCAGTATTTCGCCATGGTATGAGCGCGGCCATCATTACAGATGATGATTCTTATAAGGGGAAGGTAATTTCAGCACCTGTGTCCGCACCGTATGGCGCTAGTCATGAAGCTGCAAATATGGTTATCATCGATTTAATTGACGAAATTAAGCTTGATAACCTAGATAAAAGTGTGAACCTCCCTGACGACAAGCATGGCGAACCTAGGAGTGACGGCATCGCTCCAATTTCAGAAGGGAAGGTTATAGTTGAAATAATCATCGAAGAAAGAGAAGAAGCAATTATTATTCCTGCTGATGCTATATTGAAATTTTCCGGTCGCAAATATGTAAATTTACTAATGGACGACGTTAAAATTGAAACTAATGTTGAAGTTGGATTAGAAACAGAGAAAGAAGTCGAAATAATCAGCGGAATTCGTGAAGGAGACAAGGTAATTCTAAATTAATATAGACGCTGTGCCACTAAAATATATAAAATCATAACCACCATTCAAGTCGATGAATGGTGGTTTTTCTTGTGACGGAACTTAAAAGTTTATAATTTTACCATGTAAAACATAAATGATGATTGTTGTAGATAACACACAAATCATGTAAAGATGACATCCAAATAATTACAATGTAAACCATTTCAAAAAACTAGTAATGCAACAAATATTAGTGATGAAGAAAAGAACATCACTTAATGTTGTATATTGTCGAAACGTGTCAAAACTTCCCGCTGCGAATACGCATTGACATTGTTCCGGCTTAGTGGTAATTTATGAGTAAGCTAAAAGGACAAGTATTGAACGCTGCTAATACGATATATGACGGATATATTTTATTCTGACATTACGTATTTTTTGATAGGGTCTGCTAGTTAGTTGGCAGTAAGTTAAAGTAAACTTGTGAACAACTCATTATAAAACATAGCAATTTCTCAAGACTTGCCAGGAAGGAAGGTGGATACCTGAACACATTAAGAAATGAAATTTCATGTGTAATACGCAGTAACGAGAATTGCAATATGTTTTGATTTCGGGGTTTTTCACTTGTTATAAAAATAAGGGGGTTATCAAATGTTTAGAAGAATGTTCACTAGAATGTCAGCCGTTGGTATTATGCTGGCATTAGTGCTAACATCCGTGTTCCCTCAAGTGTTTGCTTCATTCCAGCCTGTAACTAAGGCTGCAGCAGCTGCTGATCCATATGAGCAACGCTTTATGGAACTATGGGAAGATCTTCATAATCCGGACAATGGTTATACAAGTCCAGAGGGGATTCCTTATCACTCAATAGAAACACTAATTGTTGAAGCGCCTGACTACGGTCACGTTACAACTAGTGAAGCTTTAAGCTACTATATGTGGATTGAAGCAATGTATGGTAAATTCACAGGGGATTTTTCAGAATTTGAAAAAGCATGGGATATTACTGAAAAGTACATGATTCCAACAGAGCAAGATCAACCTAATGCAAGTATGGCAAGATACGATGCTAACTCACCAGCTACATATGCGGCTGAATGGGAAGAGCCAAGTATGTATCCATCAGAGCTCATTTTTGGCGCTCCTGTAGGAAATGACCCAATTCACAACCAATTAGTTTCCGCATACGGAACTAGTACTATCTATGGAATGCACTGGCTGCTTGACGTAGATAACTGGTATGGATACGGTTCACGTGGTGATGGTACATCAAGACCATCTTACATTAACACATTCCAAAGAGGACAGCAAGAATCTACATGGGAAACAATCCCACAACCTAGCTGGGAAGCTATGAATTTCGGCGGACCAAATGGATATCTAGACCTTTTCACAGGCGATAGCAACTACTCAAGACAATTTAGATATACCAACGCTCCTGATGCTGACGCACGTGCAGTCCAAGCAACATACTGGGCTAACGAGTGGGCTAAGGAACATGGTCAAAACATCAGTACTTATGTTGACAAAGCTACAAAGATGGGTGACTATCTAAGATATGCAATGTTCGATAAGTATTTCAGAAAGATCGGTGCTTCTTCACAAGCAGGCAACGGTTACGACTCAGCTCACTACCTACTTTCATGGTACTATGCATGGGGCGGCGGCATTGGCGCTGACTGGGCATGGAAAATTGGAAGCAGCCATAACCACTTTGGATATCAGAACCCAATGGCGGCATGGATTCTAGCGAACGAATCTGAATTCGCACCTAAGAGCTCTAACGGTAAAGCCGACTGGGCACAAAGTTTAGACAGACAATTAGAATTCTATCAATGGCTACAATCCGCTGAAGGCGGAATCGCAGGCGGAGCAAGTAACTCCAACAATGGTCGTTATGACGCATGGCCAGCAGGAACATCAACATTCTACGGCATGGGATACGAAGAGAACCCTGTATACCATGATCCTGGAAGTAACACATGGTTTGGTTTCCAAGCATGGTCAATGCAACGTGTAGCAGAGCTATACTATAAAACAGACGACGTAAGAGCAAAAGATCTTCTAGACAAGTGGGTAGACTGGATTAAATCAGTCGTTCAAATCAACGAAGATGGAACTTTTGCTATTCCTAGCACAATCGACTGGTCAGGACAACCTGATACATGGACAGGTAAGTACACAGGCAACCCAGATCTACATGTATATGTAATAGATTATGGTACAGACCTAGGTGTAACTGCATCACTTGCTAATACTTTACTATATTACAGTAAAGCATCGGGCGATGATGAAGCAAGAATTCTTGCAAAAGAACTTCTAGACCGTATGTGGGATCTATATAGAGACGACAAAGGTCTATGTGCGCCAGAAGCACGTGGAGATTACAGCCGCTTCTTCGAGCAAGAAGTATATGTACCAGCAGGCTGGAAGGGCACAATGCCTAACGGCGACGTTATCGAACCTGGAATCAAGTTCCTAGACATTCGCTCTAAGTACTTAGATGACCCAGACTTTGCAAAAGTTAAAGCTGCATATGATGCTGGCGAAGATCCAGTAATGGAATACCATCGCTATTGGGCACAATGCGACATTGCAATTGCAAACGGAACATACTCAATCCTATTTGGTGAGAATGCTGATCCTGTTAAGGATGCATCCATCATTCCTGGAACAGCGGTATTTGACAAAAATGTTGACAACCAAGGTGAAATCGTTGTTCTTATGAATCCTAACGGAAACAAATTTACTGGAGTATTCAACGGCACAACTAAATTAGTTGAAGGCGAAGATTACCTACTAGTAGATAATAATGTAATTCTATTAAAGTCATTCCTTGCTGAACTTGATGAAGGCACACTCTATCTAGATTTCGGCTTCAATGCGGGAGAAATTCCACAACTTAAGCTTGTTGTTCTAGATACTACAGGTTCAGAAGATCCTGATCCGGCCCCAGATCCGGACCCAGATCCTGATCCAGATCCAGACCCAGACCCAGACCCAGAGCCAGATCCAGACCCAG
>CALLQQ010000028.1 GCA_938014915.1 uncultured Clostridia bacterium | reverse complement strand
AGAATAAATTCTACTAGAGGGAGATTTTCACTTTATTTATTCGTGGTAATATTTAAGATTAAATCATCGTAAGAACATAGGCCAGCCTCATACCAACGGCAAGTTGAACAGCATTTTTTAAAATCAGCACTTGTCATTTCCCTTAAAATTCTATCGTTAATTTCACTATATGAATAGTTGCCCGCTACATTTAAATTCAATGTTCTTAGCACAAAAAGATCTTTTTGTAATACGTTTTCGTTACCTTGCGAGCATTGAAATACGTCGTTTAAGTTGGGGCATTGCAAACATATATCGTCACAACCATGAACTAGCTCAAATTTTTGCAAAGGATACTTAGTTAAAACATCGATGCAACT
The DNA here is from genome assembly GCA_938014915.1 of uncultured Clostridia bacterium. GTDB lineage: Bacteria > Bacillota > Clostridia > Oscillospirales > Ruminococcaceae > JAAZLM01. Next base: position 17,000 of record CALLQQ010000028.1, on the reverse strand, counting down.
CTGCATATTGCAAGCGAATTCGTCACTATATCCCTCACCTTTGAATAATCGCATACATAGCAAATGGTGCGGCCTTAATCTATACATTATGATTATAGCCTAGTTTAGAAATAGCCCTATTAATAGCAATAGAAACGAAATAAGCACCTGCGATAGAGATTATATCTTTTATTAAAAAGGACGATGAAACTATAAAAAATGACTTTAATAAGGATGTCGATGTAACAAGTGAAAATTGAACTATACCGAGAATATGGCATATAATCAAACCTAACAATCCCAGTGCAATACTAACCACTTTATTGCCCGAATTTGCTTGTAATCCGCATAGTACGGCAAGGAAAAGGAATCCCCAAATGAATCCACCTGTCATGCCGAATAAAGCTCCAAAACCGCTGTTGAATCCAGCGAAAATCGGCAGCCCGATGGCTCCAACTAGAATGTAAATAACAGTAGAAAACAATCCCAATTTCCACCCTAATACATAACCGCAAAGTGCAATTGCAAATGTTTGCAATGTGACGGGAATACCGAACGGTGTCGGAATCGAAATTATCGATAAAACGGCGATTATGGCAGTGAACATCCCCGCAATGACAATATCCTTAATTGATAGCTTTTTTTTATTCATATTACTCAAACTCCCTAATACTTACTTCGCCCGATGAAAGGCTCTTTACTGCACCATTTGCAGTTTTGACCGTTAAATGGCACTGATCATTAATCCCTAGGACGAAAGCCCTTTCCGCCTTATTTGCATAATGAACAGTTACTTCCTTGCCAATAATATTGGATCGCTTCCGATATTCATCTAAAAAGTTTTTACTGCCAATATCCTGATAATACCCCCAGAATTCTTCAAGAATTAGCGCTGCAAGTTTACTCTTTGCCTCAACATAATAACTATCATTATCAAAAATTGATGTTGCAATCCCATGAAATTCGCTTGGGACCTCTTTGTTGGGGGGTATAATGTTAATGCCAATCCCAACAACTGCGTATTGCAGTCCGCCACTCTCAATATCAAGAGTCGCCTCAGTTAGGATACCGCATACTTTTCTGCCATTGCAGAATATGTCATTCACCCATTTGATTTTCGCATCGCACCCAGAAATCGCCTCAATTGAATTTGCAACTGCGACAGCGGCGGCAGTAGTGAGAAATAGCGATTCCTGCGCTGTTATCTTTGGGCGAAGGAGAATACTCATATAAAGCCCCGTGTCAGATGGGGAATAGAAACTCCTATTCATCCTGCCACGTCCCGAAGTTTGCTCATTTGCAATAATTACCCTACCCTCAGGAATACCATTCCCAGCCTCAATTTTAAGCCGAGTATTAGTAGAATCCACAACATCATAGACTTCAATATTAAAATGGCCCGCACCAATTGATAAAAATTTCGTCACACTCTGTGCGGATATAATATCACTATCAGTAGATAGCGAATAGCCTTTATTTTTAATTCCTTCAATCTCATATCCGTCATCTTGAAGTGATTTGATAGCTTTCCATATCGCATTCCTGCTAACATTCAACTGTTCGGAGAGATTCGTTCCCGAGATATATTCGCCTTTATTTCTCTCAAGTGATGCTAGTACTTGTTGCTTTACATTCAATCTTTTCACCTCTAAACTTTTTATAATAAAAGCATTGTAACATAGAAACAGGCTATTGTCAACCGATTTTTTATAATAGGTGACAATAGCCTGTTTAATTTTAATTTATATGTTTATAGGAAGTAATTGACGCCGTCTTTAAAGATGTTATGATCAAAATTACCAGATATGTTCTTGTAAATATTATCGGCTCCAATACGCTCATTATGAGCCATCTTGCCTAGAATACGGCCATCTGGCGAGGATATTGACTCAATAGCATTGACCGATGTAGACGGATTGAATTCTACGTTCATAGATGGCTTGCCATCGTTATCAACATACTGCGCAACAATTTGCCCGTTCCTAGCTAATTCGTCGATTAACTCCTTCGACGCAACGAATCTACCCTCATCATGCGAAACCGGAAGAGTGTGAATATCGCCGACGTTCGCCGAGTACAGCCATGGGGATTTAGTTGATGAAATGCGTGTGTCGACAAACTTTGATTGATAGCGGCCAATCACATTAGACGTCAATGTAGCCCCACTTTGGCCGATTTCACGATATTCGCCGTAGGGGAGTAGTCCCAATTTCAGCAATGCATTGAATCCGCTATTAATACCGAGCATTAAACCGTCACGGTTGTCTAATAAATCTAGAACTGCATCTTTAATTTTTGCATTGCTTAGGAGTGAAGCAAGGAACATTCCGCTCCCTTCGGACTTTTCTCCACCAGCGAAACCGCTTGGCAACACCATTAGTTGTGACTTCCGAATAATACTATCTAGTCCGTCGATTGAATCCTGCATTTCAGCAACATTTCTATCACGCATTACAAATACCTGGACATTTGCGCCTGCATTTTCAAATTCTCTAGCCAGATCGTATTCGCTATTAGTGCCAGTTACAATAGGAATTACAACTTGTGGTTTTGCTATCTTGATTGATGGGGAAATCTTTTTAGCATTATCGGAGATAATCTGCTTAGCTGCCATATTCGTATTATCAATTTTTGTTGGGAAGATCGGCTCTAATTTGCTTACCCACGCCGATTCCAATTCTTCTATGGTAATGCTAAATTCATCGAATTTAATTTCTGCATTATTTGTTACTTCACCGATAATCTTGCCATCTATATCGGCGTCCTTGTCGACGGCGATAACGAATGAACCGTATGCACCCTCGAATAGAACACTATCGGATAGGTCGCATTTGAAGTTGAAACCAAGTCCATTACCAAAGCACATTTTTGAGATTGCTTCAGCAACGCCGCCGTACCCGATTGCCCATGCGGATTTAGCAACATTATCCTCAATTAGCTTTTCTACTGTATCGAATACATTACGAACACTTTCGAATACGGGCATATTATTTTCATCATAATCCGGTGTTAATAAGAATACCTTATCACCTGCATCTTTGAATTCGGGCGATATAATATTATCGCTGTTAGATGCCGATACGGCGAAAGAAATTAAAGTAGGGGGGACATCTATATCTTCAAAGCTGCCGGACATAGAATCCTTTCCGCCGATTGCTCCGCAGCCTAATTCAAGTTGCGCCTTGAATGCGCCTAATAAAGCAGAGAAAGGCTTGCCCCAGCGGGTCGGATCATTTTTAGGATCTTCAAAAAATTCTTGAAACGATAGCCAACATTGTGAACGGGTTCCGCCAGTCGCAATGATTTTTGCAACTGATTCTATAACTGCACTCATCGCCCCGTGGAATGGGCTCTGCTGGCTTAGGAATGGATTATACCCCCAAGACATCACCGAACAAGTCGATGTTTCTGCATTCAAGACGGGCAGCTTAGCCACCATTGATTGAATGGGAGTGAGTTGTTTTTTACCTCCCAGGGGAGCGAGAACTGTTCCGCCACCAATTGTAGAATCGAATCGCTCAGTTAGTCCTTTTTGCGAGCAAATATTCAAATCTGACACATGGGATAGCCATGACTTCTTTGAATTAGTATGTTGTGAGATAGGAGTTAGATTAGGTTTAGCAACATGAATATTTGTATGTTTAACAGCGCCATTAGAATTCAAGAATTCTCTTGAAAGATCGACGATGGTGTTGCCTTTCCAATGCATTGTAAGGCGGGGTTGTTCAGTGACAACGGCAACTAATGTAGCATCTAAATTCTCTTTGTCGGCTTCTTCAATGATCTTATTAGCATCTTCTTTAGCAACGACAACGGCCATTCTTTCTTGTGATTCGCTAATAGCAATTTCAGTACCGTCAAGTCCGTCATATTTAGTCGGTACGGAGTCTAAATCTATAATTAATCCGTCTGCCAATTCGCCAATTGCTACCGATACACCACCAGCGCCAAAGTCATTACATCTTTTAATAAGTGTTGTCACTTCGGGCTTTCTAAATAGGCGGACTATTTTTCTTTCTTCGGGAGCGTTCCCTTTTTGAACTTCTGCGCCGCAAGTAGATAGGGAATCGCTTGTATGCGATTTCGATGAGCCTGTTGCACCGCCGCAACCGTCCCTGCCAGTTTTTCCACCGAGTAGGATAACTACATCCCCCGCCATCGGTGTTTCTCTTACTACATTATTTTTCGGAGCAGCACCGACTAAAGCACCTGCTTCAAGTCTTTTAGCTACATATCCGCCATGATAAATTTCACTTACTTGCCCAGCCGCAAGACCAATTTGATTACCGTATGAGCTATAACCATTCGCAGCAGTAACAGTTATTTTCCTTTGAGGCAGTTTCCCTGGAATAGTATCCTCTACGGGCATTAGCGGATTCCCAGCACCGGAAACGCGCATTGCTTGATATACATATGAACGCCCCGATAACGGATCACGAATTGCACCGCCTAGGCAAGTTGATGCTCCACCAAATGGCTCAATCTCTGTCGGATGGTTATGCGTTTCATTCTTGAACATGAGTAGCCAATCTTCTTTTTTGCCATCAACGTCAACTTCAATATTTACTGAGCAGGCGTTGATTTCTTCCGATTCGTCAAGCGAGTCAAGTAATCCATCTTTGCGGAGCTTCTTAGCGGCTAGAGTTGCTATATCCATCATGGTAATTGGCTTTTGCCTGCCGACATAGATTTCTTCCCTTGTGTTTAAATATTCTTGATAGATTTTTTCAATATAAGGCGAGTCTATTTTAATATTATCTATATTTGTTAGGAATGTAGTGTGTCTACAATGATCGGACCAGTAAGTATCTATCATGCGAATTTCAGTTACAGTCGGGTCACGATGTTCTTCATTCTTAAAATAATCTCTGCAAAATTTAATATCATCGATATCCATTGCTAGAGAATAATCTTCAATGAATTCTTTTAAACCATCGTCATTTAAATCGATGAAACCATCTAATCTATCGACTTTAGTAGGAATATCGTATTTTTCTTCTAAGGTATCATATTCCTCTAATGTGGCTTTCTTACTTTCGACTGGATTAATTAGGTAGTTAATAATATTATCGAATTCATCGTCTGTGAAATTCCCCTTGATTATATAAATCTTAGCATATCTTACTAGTGGATTTTCTTCAGTTGCTAGCATCCTAATACATTCCGCACTCATATCAGCACGCTGGTCGTATTGACCTGTTAGGTATTCGGTAGGAATGATATATTCATCATCATTCAATTTGGGGAGCTGATAATACACATTATCAACACTCGGATCTGAAAACACCATATTGCTAGCTAAAGTGAAAGTTTCCTCCGTTACGTTATCGACGTCGAATCGATTAATCAATCGAACATCTTCAAGGGAGTTTAATTTCAGGGCAGTTGTAAGTTCGGCTAAAACTGCCTTAGCCTCAGTAGCGAATTCTTGCTTTTTCTCAACATAAATCCTATAAACAGACATTAATCCAACACTCCTATACAAAATTCTTCGGTCGCCTCTACTATCTTAACATATAATACACTGTTTGGTAAATCGTTTTTTTCACCTAAATTCTTTACTTTAACGGGCGAATAATTGGGAGTATAGCCCTCTATCCACCCATCGTGGGAGATTGTTTCGAATAAAACGGGGAAGGATTGTCCTACTTGTGCCTGTAAAAAAGCCTTCCTCGTAGAATTCACAGTATCAATCATGATTTTACTTCTTTCCTCTTTTATCGATTGTGGAACCTGGTTAGGTAGATTAGCCGCTGGGGTCCCACCTCTTATAGAATAGGCAAATACATGGGCTTTAGCGAATGAAATTTTAAGGGCAAATTCTCGTGATTTTTCGAATTCTTCCGCCGTTTCCCCTGGGAATCCTACCATTATATCGGTTGTAATAGCAGCATTGGGGAATGCATTTCTTAATTTTCCTACAAGTTCCGCATATTCATTTGCAGTATAATGCCGATTCATTCGCTTTAATGTGGCATCGCACCCACTTTGCAATGATAGATGGAATTGGTCGCATAATTTATCGAGGCTTGCCAATGCGGTGATATCTTCATCACTTAGTAGCTCTGGCTCAATTGAGCCTAAACGCACTCGCTCTATCCCATCAATACTACAAGCGATGCGTATAGCATCAATGAGCCTTAACCCGATATCCAGCCCATAACAAGATAGATTAATACCTACAAGCACCACCTCTTTATATCCTGCTCCAGCCAACTTATTCAATTCATCCTTAAGTTCTTCAATCGGCTTTGAGCGGATCGGACCACGAGCGGTCGGGATAATGCAATAGCTACAATGCCTTTCGCACCCGTCTTGAATTTTGATGAATGCACGAGTTCTTTCGTAGAAGGTGGAAGCACTCATCTTTTCAAATTTCTCATGATCGTCATGCGGTGATATGGATACGATTCTTCTGCCACTTGCCATATGTTCTTTAATAAGATCTAGTACTTGACTCTTATTCTGTGTGCCGATTACAACATCGGCATCGTTAAGTATCTGCGCATCTTGCGGGAATGCCTGCGGGAAACACCCGATTAGGGCAATGATGGCATTGGGATTGTTGCGGCGGAATCTCCTAATCATTTGCCGTGTCTTTCTGTCCCCATTAGCAGTAACAGTGCAAGAATTAACAATATATATATCTGAAATATCATTAGAAGATACGATGTCAAAACCATCACTTTCAAAACTTTGCCTTATAACTTGTGTTTCATACTGATTCACCTTACAACCTAGTGTGTAGAATGCTACTCTCAATATTTTATCTCCTTTATCTGAAATAGTATACAAAAAACATAGTGATATATCTGTTATTATACTGGAAATGAAAAAATATATCAATGATTAGTTGACTTAAGTGAAAAAAATTGCTATATTTATAGTATAAACAAAATAAACACTGGGGGTCATACTAATGAAAAAAGTAAATATCATGCTAGACACAATTAATGATGTAAAAGTTTTTGTCAATTCGGTATCGAAATACGATTTTGATGTTGATATGGTATCGGGAAGATACGCTATCGATGCTAAATCTATTATGGGTATCTTCAGCCTGGATCTGTCAAAAAAGATTCAACTTCATATCCATTCAGATTCAGCTGACGCATTCCTAAAAGAAATTGATGAGTTCATTGTCGACTAATACAGGACTAAAAGCACCTTTCTTGGTGCTTTTTTTCTTTACCATAGCATATATTCTAATGGAACGTAAGACGAAAATTAGAATTTATGTATGGGAGTGATTTCATATGAAATGGCTAAAGAGGGCTATTTCCATAATAGTACTTGTGGGGGCAGTTACTATGCTGAGCGGTACAGTATGTGCAGATAGGAGCGGCGATGAGGAAATTTTAGCAGTCGAAGCAAAGGATAGCACGGCTAAAGCGACGATACTTGTAGAGCAATCGACTGGGCAGGTAATATCGGAATTCAATGCTCATAAAAAGCTACCAATGGCATCGGTGACAAAAATAATGAGCCTAATCCTCATTATGGAAGCTATTGATAAAGGCTATATGTCCATGTCAGAAACTATCACAGCTAGCGAATATGCTTGCTCGATGGGCGGTTCACAAATTTGGCTTGAACCAAATGAACAAATGACGGTGGAGGAACTTCTCCGCGCTGTCGTAATCGGCTCAGCGAATGATGCTTGCGTCGCCCTAGGTGAGAGGGTGGCAGGTACTGAAGAAATATTCGTTCAGCGAATGAATGAGAAAGCAGCCGAACTCGGCATGAGCAACACATCGTACAAGAACTCAATCGGATTCGACGATGATGGGCATTATACAACTGCCTATGATATATCGATAGCATCTAGGGAGCTAATGAAGCATGAGTTAATTCACCCATATATGGTTACATGGATGGACGAATTAAGAGATGGCGAAACATCCCTAGTTAATACGAATCAGCTTGTTAGGTTCTATGATGGCATTAAAGGCATTAAGACGGGTTATACAAATCTAGCGGGCAGCTGCATTGCAGCCTGCGCTGAGCGGGACGGTGTCGGAATGATTGCCGTTGTCCTAGGATGTGAAACAAGTAAAGAGCGTTTTGCAGTGGCGAGAGGCTTGCTTGATACAGGTTTTGCAGGATACGAGCTATTTGTTCCGAGCATTGATAGCGAACAACTAAAACCCATTAAAGTTATAAAAGGCGAAGTAGATAAGGTTGAAATTAAAGTTGAGGCGATGGGCAATGTAGTAATTCCTAGAGGTAAGGGCGAGGCAGTCGAATACACAATTACATTAGCAGACAATGTTCAAGCACCAGTTGAGGCAGGGCAATCGTTAGGGAAGCTGGAAATCACTCTTGAGGGTAAGCAGATTCACCAAAGCAACATTGTTGCAGTAGATAGCGTTGCAAAGATGCAGGTGACAAAGGGATTCTGTATTCTATTAAAATCAATGTTTAAAATGTAGTTCTAGGCACTCAACATGAATTAGTATAAACTTTATTATGGAACATTCCCCCTTATAGAAAATTTGTGCATATTGCACAAAGGTGAATGTATTATGCAAAAGGAACTTGCAAATATTGATTAGATATAGTAAAATAAAGGTGTAAATATAATTAAAAGCTCGTTATCGGATTCAATGCAGTTTTTAGAGAAATAACTGCGTTTTATCAGGACATAACAAGCTAAACTAAAGGAGAACGGAAGAATGGCTCTAAAGCTGATTGACAAATATCTTGATGATTTCATAAACGAAAATGAATATCAAGCTATTGAAGCGCAGATAAAGATGGCGCATGATGCGCTAACTAACAAAACAGGCATGGGGAATGACTTCTTAGGCTGGCTCACATTGCCAACGGATTATGACAAAGATGAATTTGAGCGCATTAAGGCAGCCGCTCAGAAAATTAAAAAAGATTCAGATATACTTATTGTTATCGGGATTGGCGGTTCATATTTAGGTGCCCGTGCAGTAATCGAGTTGCTGAAATCCCCCCTTTATAATAGCCTTGACAAGGAAACACCGCAAATTTTCTATGCGGGTAATAGCATCAGCCCAACATATTTGAATGAAGTCCTGTCAATTTGTGAGGGTAAGGATGTATCCGTTAATATTATTTCTAAATCTGGAACAACAACGGAGCCAGCACTTGCATTTAGGATTTTCAGAGAATATCTCGAAAATAAATATGGGGAAGAAGGCGCCAAAGAACGAATTTACTGTACCACCGATAAGGAAAAAGGAACACTCAAGCAATTAGCCGATGAAAAGGGCTATGAGAGTTTTGTTATTCCCGATGATGTTGGTGGCAGATTCTCCGTGCTTACGGCAGTAGGACTGCTTCCGATAGCTGTTGCTGGTTGCGATATTGACGCATTAATGCTAGGCGCTAGGGAAGCACAGAACGAACTTATCACACCGGATTTATCAAACGATTGTTACAAATATGCGGCAATTCGCAATATATTATATAACAAAGGCAAAAATGTTGAAATGTTAGTTTCATATGAGCCGTCCTTTACCATGATGGCTGAATGGTTCAAGCAACTATTCGGTGAGAGTGAGGGTAAGGATCAAAAAGGTATTTTCCCATCATCGGCAACATTTTCGACGGATTTGCATTCGCTCGGGCAATATATTCAAGATGGCAGAAGAATGCTATTTGAAACAGTAGTTACTTTTAATAAACCAAAGCAAGATTTCTTTGTTAAAGATGATCCTCAGGATTTTGACGGGCTCAATTTTCTATCAGGACAAAATATGTCCGTTGTTAATGAAAAAGCATATGAGGGAACAGTTCTCGCTCATACTGAGGGCGGAGTTCCAAATATCGTATTGAATATTGATGAAATTGATGAGAAGAATGTTGGCTATCTAATCTACTTTTTTGAAAAGGCCTGCGCAATTTCTGGTTATATGCTTGGAGTAAATCCATTCGATCAGCCGGGTGTTGAGAGCTATAAGAGGAATATGTTTGCCCTACTCGGTAAACCCGGATATGAAAGTGAAAAAGCAGCTCTCGAAGCTAAATTAAACTAGGGGCTCGCCAATGTAGATAAATTCTATATTGGAAAACATAAAAATGGAGGAATGATGAGTATGATTAAGTTAATTGTTGGAAACAAAGGCACGGGCAAAACTAAAGTTCTCATTAACACGATTAATGAGGCGGCAAAAACAACAAAAGGTTACTTGGTTTGCATTGACAAGACAACGAAGCTTAACTTCGACATCGACCGTAGCGTGAGAATTGCCGATGTTGACCATTATGGCATTGATAACTATGAATCGTTTTACGGTTTTGTAGCAGGAATGTTAGCAGGTAATTATGACATTATGGGCGTATATGTTGATTCAATTCTCAAAGTTGGCAATAACGACTTAGACGGACTCGGATTGCTTTTATCAAGACTTGAAAAATTGCTTGAAAAGGACGTTGAAATGGTATTCACTGTTTCAGCTGATGCGAGCGATCTTCCTGAAAGTGTAAAGAAATACCTCTAAAATATACTATACTATATTCATAGTGAAAACATCGGAGCCTTTATGGTTCGATGTTTTTGCTATGATTAAAATTCTATATAAAAAGCAATATTTATATTGACAAAATGAGAGATACATTGTATAATACACTTTGTGACAATATGAGAGGTGTAGTGAAACTAAATGAAGTTAAATGTCAGCCAATATTTCCAAGGAGTGGACGAGCAAAAAGAATACGAATTTTCGCTCGATTTATCCCATGTTGAGATAGATGGGAATTCTCCGTTCAAATCACCTGTTAAAATTAAGGCTATTATCGATAGCCGCATTCGGATTGTCACTTTAAAGTTAATGATTGAGTGCGATGCTAATTTAATATGCGATAGATGTCTAGGCGAATACGAGCAAGGCTATTCATTCACCTACGATGCGACTTTAGTCAGCGATGCAAATTCCGTCGGTTTCGATGAAGAAACAAACGAAGAATATTTGCTTGTCGTCGACGATGAAATTGATATTGAGGAAATAGTAACCGATATTGTTTTGCTGGGATTACCAACAAAAATGATATGTAGTGAAGATTGCAAGGGTCTATGTTTTACTTGCGGGCACAATCTTAATGAAAGTGAATGCGAATGTGAACAGGACTAATTATAATTGATTTTTTATTAAGGAGGTGCCAAAATGGCAGTACCAAAGAGAAGAACTTCCAGTACAAGGCGAGATAAAAGACGTGCTTCTACTTCGAAGTTACAAGCTCCAGCTTTTTCACGTTGCACACAATGCAATGAGCTAAAATCACCACATAAAGTTTGTAGAGCTTGCGGTTATTACAAAGGTAAAGAGGTTCTTAAAGTCGAGGCATAATGAGGAATTAAGAGAAAAGAGGATTGGATATGTTTTCAGAAATGATGCATATATTCTTCCTCTTGATTCTCATTAGCGAGAAAAATCTCAAAGAGTAAAGGAGGGGGAAAGACCTCCTTTAATTTTTTGTGTAAATTACAAGCCTATTATTTAGACATGGTTTATATTCTTTTATATTTATCATGGAAAATGTTATAAAAATAAGGTATAATAGATATATCACTCTAGTAAATTCGTATATAATAGAACTGTATAATATTAAATTGTATGTAGTAGCAGAATGTAAGGAGATGAGCCGAGTGGCAAGACCTGTTGTAGCAATTGTGGGGCGCCCCAATGTCGGGAAGTCCACATTGTTTAATAAATTAATTGGGCAGCGACTATCCATTGTTGATGATACACCTGGTGTAACACGCGATAGGGTTTATGCCCCCTGTGAATGGGATAATAAACAGTTCATGCTTGTAGATACGGGCGGAATTGAGCCAAAAACCAATGATGCTCTGCTTGTCCAAATGAGGAGGCAAGCCGAGTTAGCTATCGAGAGAGCCGATGTTATCATACTTGTAACAGATTTAACTTCTGGTGTAACTGCGAATGATACCGATGTAGCATCAATGCTCATGAAAAGTTCAAAGCCAATCGTTTTGTGCGTAAATAAATGCGATACAGTCGGCGAACCGCCTGTCGAATTATATGAATTCTATAATCTTGGGATAGGCGATCCAGTGCCCGTATCGGCTGTGCATGGGCACGGAACGGGCGATCTGCTTGACAAAGTGTTCGAGCATCTGCCAGAAGAGTTCGGCGTCGATTATAGCGATGAATATATAAAGGTAGCATTAATCGGAAAACCTAATGTAGGGAAGTCATCTTTAGTTAACAAATTATCTGGAGAAGAGCGTGCAATTGTATCGAACATACCTGGCACCACGAGGGATGCGACGGATACAATTGTTGAACATGGCGATGACAAATATGTTTTTATTGATACTGCGGGCATTCGGCGTAAATCACGTGTTAATGAAAATATTGAAAGATATAGCGTTTTAAGGGCATATATGGCTGTCGACAGAGCTGATGTATGCGTCATAATGATAGATGCGCTAGAGGGATTCACCGAGCAGGATTCTAAAGTTGCAGGATATGCCCACGAACAAGGCAAGGGATGCATAATAGCCGTAAATAAATGGGATGCCATCGATAAGACGGACAGAACCATGGGCGAATATAGGAAATCGCTAGAAGGGGATTTCGCCTTTATGTCGTATGTGCCATACGTGTTCATATCTGCAATTACAGGACTACGGATCGGCAAGCTGTACGAATTGATTAAATACGTTAACCAGCAGAACTCAATGCGTATTTCAACGGGTAAACTAAACGATTTACTCCACGATGCTACGGCACGGGTGCAGCCCCCTTCTGAAAAGGGTAAAAGACTGAAAATATATTACATTACCCAGCCATCAACCCGCCCGCCGACATTCGTAATATTCGTGAATAAAATTGATTTATTCCATTTCTCTTATAGGCGCTATATTGAAAATCAACTCAGATTAACATTCGGACTTGAGGGAACGCCTATTAGCATTATTGCGAGGGAACGTGGTCAAGGGGAGTAAATCCTAAATATTTATCAATATAATGATACTCCGAAAGGAATGTTTAGATATGCAAGTTGCGTTAGCATTCATTTTAACTATCATAACTTCTTATTTAATAGGTAGTATAAATACCGCCATTATAGTGACGAGAATTGTCGCTAAAAAAGATATACGCGATATGGGGAGCGGCAATGCAGGATTGACTAATGTGCTGCGAACAATGGGCAAATTGCCGGCATTCTTCACCCTCATTGGTGATGTTTTAAAGGGCGTTATTGCAGTTCTGATAGGTAAGTTGCTATTCTCCTTAATTGGGAATGTCGGTGGGGCAGAGGATCTAGCCATGATCGGCGGGTATATATCGGGATTCTTTGCCATGATAGGTCATGTATTCCCGGCTTATTACAGGTTCAAAGGCGGCAAAGGCATACTTGTGTCCGTATCAATCTTACTTGTGATTGACCCGATTGTAGGAATAATTTTGATTGCCTTGTTTGCCATATTAGTAATCGCAACCAAGATGGTTTCCGTAGGATCAATTGCGGCGGCACTTTCATACCCTATTGTGACATACATTCTCCATGCGATTAAAGGCAGGCAGAATGCTCTTATAGAAGCAATACTTGCTGGCTGTATTGGGGCAGTTATAGTCTTTATGCACAGGCATAATATTAAGAGGATAATTAACGGTACTGAGAATAAATTAGGTAAGTAGAGGAGAATTCTTGACTCTAGGTTAATCGCTGTTGAGCAGAAAGGACGGATTAGAATGGCGAAAATTGTTGTATTAGGTTCGGGTGGATTTGGTACATCTCTTGCGGTAATGCTTGACAAGAACGGTCACGACATTACGATGTGGTCGGCTTTTTCACATGAAATTGATGCTATTAGGAGGGACGGAGAAAATAGAAAGCTCCTTCCCAACATCGCAGTACCCCCATCTATCGGCCTAACAACGGATATTTCATGTGTTTCCGAAGCAGAGATTGTTTTATATGCAATTCCATCTCAGGCGGTGAGGATTGTAGCTAAGCAAGCTGCGCCCCATTTTGCCAAAGACACTATAATTGTCAATGTTGGTAAGGGGCTTGAGGACGATACATTTAAAAGATTATCCGAAGTGATAGAGGAGGAGAATCCTAACAATAGTATTGTTGTGCTATCCGGTCCATGCCATGCGGAGGAAGTCGCTAGAGGGATGCCCACCACAGTTGTAGTCGGCAGCAAGGAGCCAGAAAAGGCGGAATATATTCAAGATGTTCTTATGAACGATATGTTCAGGATATATATTAATAATGATATTGTCGGCTGCGAGATTGGTGCAGCGCTCAAAAATATAATTGCATTAGCTGTGGGAATTACTGATGGAATGCAGCTGGGCGATAATACGAAAGCGGCGATTATGACAAGGGGACTTACAGAAATATCAAGGCTGGGCCTTGCTCTTGGTGGTAAGGCAGAAACATTCGCAGGATTAACCGGGATCGGTGATTTAATTGTGACTTGTACAAGTATGCATAGTAGAAATAGGCGTGCCGGGATTTTAATCGGTCAGGGCACTAAGACAAAAGATGCTATCGAAAAGATAGGCACTGTTGAGGGATATACTTGCACAAAGGTTGCGTATGAATTAGCTAAGAAGATTGATGTTGATATGCCGATTGTCAATCAATTATATGCCGTCCTATTCGATGATAGGGAAGTTGCAGATAGTCTAAAATCTCTTATGAGCAGACCAAGACGGCATGAAAGCGAATCGAGCTGGATTCAATAGGCTTAATTTAAAACAATGCTACTTAAAGGTGACTGTATACAGTCACCTTTAATTTACTATCAAGATGGCTTTAATTCAATGTGTCGATATGTTATAATGAAAGTAGGTGATAGAATGAATAAAAGAATGTCATATTTACGGGATAAAACCAATAAGCTTACAACTTCTCCTGGAGTCTATTTAATGAAAGATAGAGCCGGAAAAATTATATATATTGGCAAGGCTAAAAGATTGAAAAACCGCGTTAGCAGCTATTTTAGGGAAAGTGCAAACCACGATAATAAGGTTCGCAAAATGGTGTCGAATGTTCATGATTTCGATTTCATCGTTACAAATAGCGAATTTGAGGCGCTGCTCCTAGAATGTAGCATGATAAAACAATATAGACCTAAATACAATATCTTGTTAAAGGACGATAAAGGATATAGCTATATTAAAATTAGCAATGAGGATTATCCTAGAATAACAGCCGAGAAGAACAAAAGCGATAAGAATGCTACCTATCTGGGGCCTTATGCAAGTTCATATGCCGTCAAGCAGGCAGTCGATGAGGCGAATAGCATCTTTAAATTACCGACTTGCACACGGAGGTTTCCGCAGGAATTCGGAAAGGGGCGCCCATGCCTTAACTTCCATATCAAGAGGTGCAGTGGCATTTGTATGGGGAACACTTCATCAGAAGAATACAAAAAAGTCGTTGACGAAGCGGTAAAATATATGCAAGGCGGCAGTGAAGAATCAGTTAAAAGGCTGAATGCAGAAATGAACGATGCCGCCCAGAACCTTGATTTTGAGCGAGCAGCGAAAATCCGTGATCAGATATCAGCAATTAAAAGGATAGCCGATACGCAGCAAGTCATTGGCGACAACTCAAAAAGCTTCGATTTAATCGCTCTATCAACCAATGCAAATATGGCTAGTATCGCCGTTATAATGTATCGAAATGGTAAGTTGGTCGATAAAGATGACTTTTTCCTTGGCGATGCTTATAAGCAAAGTCAGCTAAGGGCGGATTTTATCACCAATTATTATAGTGGTAAAGACGATATACCTAGGCGGATTTTAGTCGATGACGATGTTGACGATATCGAATTAATTGAGCAATTTTTACGTGAAAAGTCGGGTCATGCAGTCAATATCCACATTCCACAACGGGGAGAGGGACTCAAGCAAATTATGCTTGCAAAAGCTAATGCCAGTGAATACCTTTCTCTTAAGGTGGGCAGAACAGGTAAGGAAATCACGGCTCTTGACGAGTTGTCAACTTTGCTTGGACTAACCACAACACCTGAATATATTGAAGCATATGATGTATCAAATCTTGGTGATACTGCGGTAGTTGGCGGCATGGTCGTATTTAAGAATGGCCGCCCACTAAAGAGCGATTATAAGCGTTTTACAATTAAAGATGTAGTTGGACAGGACGATTATGCAAGTATGCAGGAAATGCTAAGAAGGCGCTTTAACCGATATTTAGATAATGATGAAAGTTTCTCAAGATTGCCGGATCTAATCCTAGTCGACGGTGGAAAAGGTCATGTATCGGCAGTGGAACCAATGCTAAGAGAGATGGGGATTGATATACCCGTATTCGGAATGGTAAAGGACGATAGGCACCGCACGAGGGCGATCGCCCATAGCGGGGAGGAAATTTCCATAACAAGCTTTCGGAGCGCATTTTCACTAGTTACACGCATACAAGATGAAACGCATAGATTCGCAATTTCATTCCAACGCAAAAGGCACCATAAGCGAACATACGAACTTGAATTAACTAAGGTTAGAGGGATAGGCGATAAAAAGGCACATATGCTAATTAAGGAATTCAAGACAAAAGCAGCATTGAAAGAAGCGAGCGTTGATGAGTTGAGAAAAGCGGCGAAAGTCGGTGAAGAAGTGGCTAAGGAGTTGCACAATTTCATAGCTGAGAATTTTTAGCTAATTGCATTCAACGTTTACTAGACAAATTCAATGATTTGTACTATAATTAGATGATAGAATATTGACTTGATTATAATTAATCGGTTTTAATAACTAGGGAAGGCAGGCATCAATATGCGTGTAATTACAGGTGTTGCAAAAGGGCGGAAAATTAGGGCACTTGATGGGGAAGATGTTCGCCCAACGATAGAACGAGTTAAGGAAGCAATGTTCAGTACGATACAATTCGAGATTGAAGGTGCGAATGTACTGGATTTATTCGCTGGTTCAGGACAACTTGGAATAGAGGCCTTAAGCCGTGGAGCAAGGCATTGCACATTTGTTGATACAAGTGCGAAATCTATTGACTGCATACGTGAGAACATAAAAATTGTCGGC
>CALLQQ010000027.1 GCA_938014915.1 uncultured Clostridia bacterium | reverse complement strand
TTTCTAGATAGTCGTAGAACTTAGCAATATCGCACAACTCCGACCACTGCTTGCCTTGTTTTATGGCGGTATATAATTCGCCAGCCTCGCAAGCACTTCCAATTATTAACCCTTCACGGTGTTTAATAAGCTCTGATTTCGGTATTCGTGGTCTTTTCTTGAAGTATTTTATGTGCGAATCGGAAATTAATTTATATAGATTTTTAAGCCCGATTTTATTCTTAACTAGAATAATCTGATGATTTGTAAAGAGGGATTTAACGTCAGTATCCCCTAACGAATAATTGATTTCCGATAAATGAGAAATTCCCTTATCCTCAATTAATCTGTTAAGCAATATAACGAAAATCTGGGCAAGAACATTCGCATCATCGCTTGCTCTATGATGACGGAAATCATCAAGTTTTAGATGTTTTGCGATAATGTTTAGCTTGTGACTTTTCAGCGAAGTAAGCATACTTCTCGACATAATTAATGTATCTACCGCCGTAAAATCATACTCCATTTTATTGCGTTCGTATGCGGCTTTCATAAATGATGTATCGAAAGATGCGTTGTGCGCAACCAATACTTTGCAATCGCCGCAGAATTTTTCAAATTCCTTTAACGCGGCACTTTCTTTCGGAGCATCTTTCACCATATTGTCGGTTATGCCAGTTATCTCTGTAATCTTTGGTGGGATAGGCTTTTTAGGATTAATTAAAGTATTAAAAGTATCGACGATCTCCATATTCTTGAGTTTGACCGCACCTATCTCCGTCATTTTCTCACTTTTTGCGCTAAGACCCGTTGTTTCAATATCGAACACGATAATTTCATCGTGTAGTGATGGATTTGCATCGCCATCGACTGCTAGAATGCAGTCATTAACCGCATATGCCTCGACACCGTAAATCAATTTGAATTCGCCGCCATTTGCACGAATCTTATCTACAGTCGACATCGCTTCGGGGAATGCTTGCACTACTCCATGGTCGGTAATTGCGATCGCTTTATGTCCCCAATTATACGCACGTTCTATTAGCTTTTTTGCTGGGGTGATACCGTCCATCGAAGACATATTAGTATGTAGATGTAATTCAACACGTTTTTCCTGCGCTTCGTCAACTTCTTCAATTTTCTTTACCATCATAATATCATTAGGTCGAATATTAATCTCCCTATCATATTTATCGTAAGATACTTGTCCACGGGCAATTAAGGTAGTATCTTTTTGTAACTTTCGATATGGTGCAGCTTCCCCAACTGGCACAATTATTTTCAGAACCTGTGATCCTGTATAGTCGGTGAAATATATTGAAAATATCGCCATAGAACCATCTCTTGTTGCCCTTTCCCTAACGGAAAAAACATCTCCCCACACTGTAACCCTGCCTGATTCTTCAGTTACTTCCGATAAGTTTATTGGCTTAGTGGTAAATTTTCTTCCCGCAATTAAGACGGCGCTATTCTCGACGAATGGCAGTCCTTTAAATGCCGCTTTAACACGTTTAGAGTTTCCACCCTCATCAGAAATAGTCGGCTTGATGACTGGTATATCTGCTTCTTCCAGTCGCTTTTGATGTTCATTGTCTGAAATTTTAGTTATTCCATCGAGCAGGACTTTTATACTTCTGGAAAACTGTTTTTTTATAAGGGCGGATAAATGTAGGGCAAAATTGGCTTGTGTTAAGATTTCTTTACCGCCATTAGCTAGATACATCGTTAATATGTCGCCCTTTAAATCCGCTTTAGCATCGTTTAAGAAGCCATTTACAACACCGATTTTATTTTTTAAGTTACTCACTAATTCGGGTAGATAGTCCGATGTTAGCAATTCCGGTGAGTATTTAGCACATAATTTCGCATTTGCAAGCGAAAAAGCCCTTGAAAGCTGTGTTTCAAAGGCACATTTATCCTTATAACTGATTAGATTCGAGAATTTCGCCTCTACCTGTAAAAAGGAGCTTTCCCTATCATATGTAATCTTTTTTATTTCTCCGCTCATAATATCGGCAGGAATACTATTTATATACTTCCCAAATTGGGCATCCATCGTTCTTTTACTTAATTCATCCTTAGGGCCCGTCGACATGATAACCTCCAGCCCTACATTTGTTCAATTTCTTTTATTAATTCGCTCAATGCGTCTTCCTCTTTAACTTTACGCAGGATTTCACCATGCTTGAATATTAATACCGTGCCATTCCCACCAGCGATGCCAATATCGGCTTCCCTCGCTTCTCCAGGGCCATTAACGGCACAACCCATCACAGCTACTTTAATGTCTTTATCAAGTCCCGATAGCGCATCTTCCACTTTATTGGCAAGAGAAATTAAATCAATATTTGTTCTGCCGCAAGTCGGGCAAGAAATAATTTCTATTCCGCCATACCTGCCAATACTGCGTAAAATATCTTTTGCAGCACTAATCTCTTTAATTGGATCGGCAGTTAAAGATACTCTAATAGTTTCCCCTATGCCATCAAGAAGTAGACTGCCAATCCCAATAGCCGATTTGATTAACCCCATTCTCTCAGTGCCCGCTTCAGTAACTCCAAGATGTAGAGGATAGTTGCATGCTCCTGCTAGTAGTCTATATGAATCCACCATCGTATTCACATTCGATGATTTTATTGATATGACTATATCATGAAAATCATGTTTTTCTAAAAGGGAAACATGATTCATAGCACTCTCAACTAAAGCATGGCTAGTCGGTGCTTTATACTTCTTTAAAAGTTCCCTTTCTAGCGATCCAGCATTCACACCTATTCGAATAGGCACATTAGCCAATTTACACGCATTTGCAACTTGGCGAACTCTATCGTCATCGCCGATATTGCCCGGATTAATCCGTATCTTATCAATTCCTGCATCAATTGCCGCAAGTGCCAGGCGGTAGTCAAAATGAATATCCGCCACTAACGGAATGCTGATTCTATCCTTGATAGCTCCGATAAGCTTAATCGCTTCCATATTGGGAATTGCCACACGTATAATTTCACAACCAGCCTCTTCAAGCTCCACTGCTTGAAGAATATTTGCCTCTATGTCGCTTGCGGGTCGGCTCAACATCGACTGAATGTATATCTTTTTTCCATCAATTTGCAGGTTCCCAACCTTGACCGGTGTTACTTGCCTTTTCATATATACCACCTAAAATAATTTTACGATATCACTAATGCTAACAACTAACATTAATAATAATAGCAACGCTAAACCAATGAAGTGTACATACCCCTCGTATTCGGGTTTTATTGGCTTTCGCCTTATTCCCTCTATTATAAGGAACACAATACGACCACCGTCAAGCGCTGGAATGGGCAATAGATTAAATATACCAACATTTATCGTAATAAACGATGCAAGAGCAAGGAGTTCGACTAATCCCATTGACGATGCTTGCCCGATGGCATCTACCACCCCGATCGGACCAGATAGATCATTTATGCCGTATTTACCTTTGATTAAGTCCTTTAAAGTAATCCAAATTATTCGTGCAGTTGAAACTGTTTTATTTGCTGTAAATTTCACAATATTGGTGAATGACTTTTGCTGTCCGTAAACCATGAAATCGAAATTTATGCTTTGCGTGCCATCTTCGTTCTTTTCAATATCAAACTTTACATCGTTAAGATGAACTTTTTCCCCACTGCGCTCAACAACCATCTGTGTAATGCCGTCCTCATCATTGAGCAATTCAAAAACTATATCAGCATCGACAAATATTCGCCTGCCGTTTATCTTTAGAATTTTATCGTCAACTTGCAACCCACTTTCATGACTAGTAGCATTTTCATTAAAATTTGCAATTACTGTCGTACTAATACCTTTGCTCATGAGAGTAGCTATAAAGATAATAATAAAACCTAGTAGCAGATTCATTACAGCGCCAGCGACAACGACAAGAATGCGCTGATAAACGGGCTTTTTATTAAATGCCCTTTCATCTTCGCTCGATTCGTCCTCGCCCTCCATTTTAACATACCCACCAATTGGTATGGCTCTCACTGCGTAAAGGGTTTCGCCTTTACGACGTTTTATAAGTGCTGGACCCATTCCAATTGCGAATTCATTCACCCTTATATTGCAGAGTTTCGCAACTGCGAAGTGCCCAAACTCGTGTATGGCAATAATCACTCCAAAAACAATAATTGCTATGATTACTTGCATATAGTCAGTCCTTCCAATCGGTTATTAGGCGCCTTGCCCATGCTTTATTACATACTCTCTTGCTATTTTGTCCGCTGTCAATATATCATCAAGTGAATTGCTATCCAGCCCGTTTAATTCCTCTACTGCGCCCATCACAAGCTCACCAATTCTTAAAAAGGTAATTTCATCATTTAAAAACAATTCCACCGCTTGCTCATTGGCTGAATTCGCAACGCAAGACGAAATCCCCCCAAGTTTTGCAGCTTAGATCGGAAGAGCACACGTCTGAACTCCAGTCACAGTGGTCAATCTCGT
>CALLQQ010000026.1 GCA_938014915.1 uncultured Clostridia bacterium | reverse complement strand
AGTTGCCACTCTTTTCTCTGTTATACATTTGAATCTTAATATCGCCATCTACTGGCTCTGGATCTGGGTCTGGGTCTGGATCTGGATCTGGATCTGGATCTGGGTCCTCACCGCCGGCAGAATTGATTACAACTAGTTTTAGGATTGGATCTGTTCCGCCGCTGAAATCGAATCTAATATTCGATGTTCCCGTGTTAAGCTTAGCCATATATCCTCTCATAAGAACTATGCTATCGCCATATATCTTATAATCATTGCCTTCACTTAACTTTGCAGTGCCATTATAAACACCATTCAATGTATTTCCGTTCGGTATTGTTAGCACAACAATGTCGCCCTGATTTTCAGGATTCTTGTCAAATACTGCTATTGTAGGCATAGTTGTTGAATTCTCCCCTGGCTCTACTTCCTCGGTAGTGTCGATTACATTTACTATTAGAATTCTATCAGCACCAGCGCTGAATGTGAATTTCAAATTAGTAGTACCAACATCTAGCCCAGCAAGATAGCCTTTTAGAATAGTGACTTTAGTTCCCGATAATATATAATCGGTGCCAGCAATTAGCTTAGTATTGCCATTGTAAATGCCGTCAAAGTCATTACCATTGAGTGTCATATTTACTGTGACATCTGCTTGCTTTTCGATGTTTTTATCGAAGGTTACCGATGTAGGATTAATTGTAGAATCCTCAATTATCGGAGTTGTGTCCGTAACAGTAACGCGGAGTATCGGGTCAACACCAGCGCTAAAATCAAATTTTAGGTTTGTAATGCCGACATTCTGCTTAGCTAAATAGCTCTTTAGAATTGTAACGATACTACCCGATACAGTATAGTCAGTACCTGCAACGAGCTTGTTATTTCCATTATAGATGCCCATTAAGGTATTGCCGTTAAGGTTCATGATTACGGGAATATCCTCTTGATTTTCAACATTTTTATCAAATGTTGCCGCCATAGGTGTAATTGTCGAATCTTTAATAGGTTCAACTGTTCCTGCGTCTGGCTCTTTACCGAATACTTTCACACCATCATCATATACAGGAATATACTCTGTTTTTACAACATTCCCGTGATAGTAATTCGCTAAATCTGTGAATGAGAAGTCGTTAGTATTGTCCCAGAAATTCGTATTCATGGGGGCGGCAATTCTAAACTGAACTTCTTTCTTATGTTGTGATTGCCCGCCTGGATAAATCTTTGTTCCAGTGAAGTCAACATTTACATAGTAGATGTTGCTTGCTTCATCCCAAGGGATAAGGTTGGAAACTGTTGCTCCCATATTATAGTTTGTATTAACCGTAACATCAGATGCTGAATATCCAGCATTTAGCAGCTCCGATATATCAACAAAATACTTGAACGATAGCTTATCGCCCATTCTTGCTGGCCAACCCGATTGGTTGTGGAGGAGTGCTTTTATCTCAATGAAGTTGTTCCCGGATGCATTTATTCCTGCCTCAACAAAAAATTCGTCATTCGTTACTTCCTCAAATGCTGTTAAATTAGGAATTGGTTCGCCGCCATACTTTTTATACATCTTAGTTAGCGCACCAACGAATCCAGCATTATAATCGTTCGCAACTTCATTATTAACATAGTTTGTAATATCATCTTGATAGCTATCATCGCTATTCGGTCCGCCAACAAGCGCTCCATATAGTATGTGCCTGTTCTTACTTGGATTGCCCAAGCTATCCGTCCATGAACTGTGTGCCGTACGGTGGTGCGGACTTTGTGGAGGATTAACGCCGAATCCGACAACATAGCTCCTGCCCGTGCTACCTAGAACATAGTCAATTTGCTGCTTTGCAAAATCGGAATAGGTGTTAACTTTCTGCGGACTGCAACCATCCCAGTCTGCATATACTGCAGCTAAAAATGCAGTCGTAGTGGCATATCTAGCCGCGCCCCAAGTATCTAAGTATGCTAGTCCCTTAGGTGTGTAGCGGATTCTATTGCCATTATAGCCAGTAGTCCAGAAATCAAGATGTGCTTCTGTACTATTTTTATAAATTTCCTTACCAGTAATTTTCGCTAGTAATAATGCTGCTCCGTTATGAACATCATCCCAACAATGCGCCCATGTATAAGCGATAGTGTCAGTTTGATTTTCTCTTGCCCAATTAGCAACATAACTCTCGGCTTTATCAAGATATAGATTTTCTCCCGATGCAAGATATAGCCATACGCCCGCCCATGATAATTCATCATAGAAGCCACTATGAGAGTTGTAGAATCCATTTGCTGCTGTATATCCACTGTCGCTCTTTGTTATATCAGCAAAGTTAAATAGATCTTTAGCATGGGATAGACAAGTTGCAGCATATGCTGGATCGGTATCTTCAAATATTAATGCAGTTGATGCTAATGCGGCAGCCGCACCAGCTACAACAGCGGAGCCAGGATTATTTAAATCTACTTTATACGATGGTCGTGCCATTTGCATTACTTCTGCTGGGCCCCACCATGAGTGATCGGCATTACCGTCGCCAACTTGATAGTAGAATTCATTTGGTGATGGGTGGCATTTTATAAGATAATCACTTACCCACTTGATGCTATCCATTAAATAGCCGAGTTGCCCACTTTGCGCTAATGTATCCTTCTCCTCATAAACTGCCCATGCAAGCATTGTCGAAGAATATGCCATCGGAAGATTGAATTTAACGTGGTCACCAGCATCATACCATCCGCCCGTTAAATCAAGACCAACATCGGCACCATCATTCATGCCCGAATCGCCGCGCCAGTTATCCCGCTTATCTTCAGGGAGTTTACCAGAACGTTGAAATTCATAGAACATAATTGACTTTTGAAGTGCTTCGCCGTAATTGAAGTCCTGCGCCGCTTTGGTAACTTGAGGCACATATAATGAAGTGAGTACTCCAAAGACGAGCAACAAACTCATTATTCGTTTGATACTTTTCAAGATTTTCGACCTACTTTCTATATATATTTGTACGGATATATTACTTTGTTACCTTATTGAAACTACGCCCCTTCTATGCCGTACAAATCAAGAAGGGGCGTCAGCTTCGATAAATCTATGCTATCTTATTAGGTTTTGTTTAAGGCTCAATACCCCATTGCAATGTTCCACCAACATAGCCTGTTACTTTA
>CALLQQ010000025.1 GCA_938014915.1 uncultured Clostridia bacterium | reverse complement strand
ATCTAATTCCGAATTTTCAGAATCCATCGGGAATTACAATGAGCCTAGAAAAACGAAAAGCCGTTTATGAACTGGCTTCAAGATTCGATGTTATTATAGTTGAGGACGATCCTTATGGCGCTTTACGTTTTGCGGGGGAAGATATTCCTGCGATTAAGTCGCTCGACAATGAGGGACGCGTCATATATTGCGGGAGTTTCTCGAAAAGCCTTTCACCGGGAATGAGGGTTGGCTATGTATGCGCCAATACGGCACCACTGCAAAAAATTGTTGTATGCAAGCAAGTTAGCGATGTTCACACAAACATCTGGGCGCAAATGGTCTGTGAAAGATACTTCACTATCCATGATTATGATGACCATATTGAAAATCTGCGTGGCATATATAGACGCAAGTCTAGGCTCATGCTTGATAATCTCAAGTGGGAATTGCCCACATCAATCTCATTCACTGAGCCAGAGGGCGGTTTATTCATCTGGGCGACGCTGCCCGACAATATTGATATGATGGACTTTTGCAAAAAAGCAGTTGAGAAAAAGGTTGCCGTTGTGCCGGGCGTCGCATTCATGGTTAGTGAAGATATTGCAACATCATGTTTCAGGCTCAATTACTCGACGCCGACCGATGCGCAAATTGTCGACGGGGTTAAAATCCTCGCCAAAGTAGCAAAATCAATGCTATAATCACTATTTAATTTATAGGAGAGGTCTATATGGAAAATCCACAAAGGAAGAAACGCATTTTAAGCGGTATTCAGCCGACGGGCTCATTCACATTGGGCAATTATCTTGGAGCTATCCGCAACTGGAAGCAAATGCAGGAAGATTATAATTGCATTTTCTTCATTGCCGATATGCACGCAGTGACTATCCGTCAAGATCCTAAGACGTTTAGAAAGCAAATTCTTGAATGTTTCGCACTTCTGCTTGCTTGCGGAATTGACCCTGAAAAAAGTATAGTCTTTATTCAGAGCCATGTCCCCTCACATTCGCACCTAACATGGCTACTCAATTGTAATACACAGTTCGGCGAACTATCACGAATGACGCAATTCAAGGATAAGTCCGCCCACCATTCGGACAATATTAATGCGGGGCTATTCTCCTATCCAGTGTTAATGGCGGCGGATATCCTGATATATTCGCCCGATTTAGTTCCCGTTGGCGGCGACCAAAAGCAACATGTTGAATTAACACGTGATATCGTCAATAGATTCAATAACGCATACGGCAATACATTTAGAATGCCCGATGCCTATACACCGAAATTAACCGCTCGTGTAATGTCGCTATCCGATCCGACTAAGAAAATGTCAAAATCCGCTGGCGATAATTTGTGCATAGATATTCTTGACACACCAGCACAAATTGTTAAGAAATTCAGACGTGCCGTTACGGATTCGGATTCGCTAGTTGCATATCGTGATGGCAAGGACGGTATAAACAATCTTATGTCGATTTATTCTGCAATCACGGGCAAGTCATATGAAGAAATCGAAAAGGAATTCGACGGTAAGGGCTATGGCGATTTTAAAACCGCCGTTGGTGAGGCTGTCGCCGACGAATTAGCGCCGATTAGGGAAAATTATGATAAACTCATTAACGATAAAGCCTATTTAAAAGAGGTCTATGCCGATGGCGCAAGAAAAGCTGCAGCTATCTCATCAAGAGTGCTTGAAAAAGCATATAAGCGAATGGGATTCATAATACCAGGGAAGTAACTTATAACGAAAGTAAAAAGGGCACATTTTAAGTGCCCTTTTTTGTGCGAATAATAGCTGTCAATCTCGGTTAATGGGTTCCCCCACATTGAGGTAGGCAATTTCTATTGCCGTTTTTTCCAACTTGCGTACCATATTCTAATGTAAAACTATCTAATTGTATGATTTTTCTATTAGCACTTGACAAAACAGACAGAACATGATAAATTTAATTTAGCACTCAGTTTGGTAGAGTGCTAATGTTAACAGATTGGCATATTCATTTTGGAGGTGATGATGATGCCACGAAATAGGAAAAATAGAGGCATAGAAGAACGAAAGTTACGGATTCTGCAAGCAGTTGTAGATGAATATATTAAAACAGGTGAGCCTGTCGGCTCTAAGTCGCTATCTTCATTGCCTGAATTGTCCGTTTCCTCCGCTACGATACGTAATGAGATGGTCGCACTTGAGCAACTTGGGCTCCTAGAACAGCCGCATACTTCTGCGGGGCGTGTGCCAACTTTCAAAGGATATCGACTATATATTGATAGATTGATGAAACCGCATCCATTAACTAAAAAAGAGATGCAAATGATCGATGATATGTTAGGTGATAGTGACTTCACTGATGAGGCAATTCTCGAAAATGCTACTGCCGCATTGGCAGAAGTGACGAAATGCGCCGCCATTACAACGAACTTGACACCGCAATTCTCCGTTATTACTAAGGTTGAAGTTATCCCAACTGGCAGGCGAATGTATCTGCTACTTCTAATTGCATCGAATGGTTCTGTTAAGAATCGTATATGCCGACTTGAATTTGATTTAACACATGAACACATTGATTTCTTTCAGAACTTCCTTAAAGATAATTTACATGGGGTGCCCCTTGAGCGATTGTCGCCTGCAATGTTGCAATCACTTGCAACTGCACTCGGCGGATATATGCTTGCTCTGTCCCCTCTACTCTACACGGTATATGAATTGACAAGCGAACTAATGACGGGCGAAGTCGAATTCGCAGGTCATGGGAATTTGCTCGTGAGTGAGGATTTTGACACTACTGAAATAATTGAGCTACTTGAGAGTAAGAATGAGCTTCTCCCTCTGCTAACGAAAAGTTTCAGTGGAATTCATGTTATGTTCGGTGAGGAAAACAGCGATTTTGTTATAACTAATTCCAGTTTTGTTGTATCTAAATATAATAAAGGTGAGAATGCTGCCGGCTCAATTGGAATAATAGGTCCAATGCGCCTAGATTACGCTAAAATCATACCATATATAGAGTATTTTACACAAAAAGTTACGGGGCTATTGTCGGATAAGGATCCGATGCTCGAACAAAGGGAGGAGGATATGAATGAGTAAGAAAAAGAAGGAGAATCTAAGTGAGGGCGAAGTAATCGAAAAGGACGAAAGTGAAGTTTCTGGTTGCGATACTTCACCCGATGAGGAAGAAGTGCAAGATGGGGAGTTGTCCGAAGTTGATATGCTAAAGGCGGAAATTGACAAGTTGAAGGATAGCAATCTGCGCACGATGGCTGAATATGACAACTTCAGAAAAAGAACAGCGAAGGAAAAGCTCGACATCTATAATGATGCGGTGGCAAAGACTGTTCTCGAATTATTGCCCGCTATCGACAATTTCGAACGTGCCCTTGACTGCGATTCAACCGATGGCGCCTTTAAAGAAGGAATGGAAATGATATTTTCATCATTCCACGATACATTGAAGAAGCTCGGCGTGGAGGAAATTGAGGCTGATGGTGCTGAGTTCGATCCCGATTTACATCATGCTATTAAGCAGGTAGAAATTGATGGAGAGGGCGACGGCATTATTTGCGAAGTATATCAAAAGGGTTATAAACTCGGCGATAAAGTGATACGTCACGCTATGGTCGTTGTGGCAAATCCTTAAAATTATATTAAATAAAAAGTGAGATTATATAGGAGGAATTTATTATGGCTAAAATTATAGGTATAGACCTAGGTACAACTAACTCGTGTGTTGGCGTTATGGAGGGTGGCGAACCCGTCGTTATTGCGAATGCTGAGGGCGCAAGAACGACTGCTTCCGTCGTTGCATTCGGCAAATCGGGCGAAAGAATGGTCGGGCAAGTTGCTAAACGTCAAGCAATTACAAATCCGGATAGAACGGTGAGTTCGATTAAACGTCATATGGGATCGGACTTCAGCGTATCAATTGATGATAAGAATTTCACCCCGCAGGAAATTTCCGCTATGATTCTAGGCAAGCTAAAGGCCGACGCTGAAAGCTATCTTGGCGAAACGGTAACCGATGCCGTTATCACTGTACCGGCATATTTCACCGATAGCCAAAGACAGGCAACAAAGGACGCAGGGCAAATTGCAGGGCTGAATGTTAAGAGAATTATCAATGAGCCAACTGCTGCTGCTTTAGCATACGGAATTGATCAAGAAAACGATCAAAATGTCGTTGTTTATGACCTTGGTGGTGGAACATTCGACGTTTCTATAATTGAAATGGGCGATGGCGTGCAAGAAGTTCTTGCTACTGCCGGTAATAACAAGCTCGGCGGTGACGACTTTGACGATAGAATTATCAAATGGCTAATTGAAACTTTTAAGGCTGAATCGGGCATTGATTTAAGTCAGGATAAAATGGCAACACAGCGCCTAAAAGAAGAGGCTGAAAAAGCAAAGATTGAACTATCTTCGGTAACATCGACTGCTATCAACCTACCTTTTATAACTGCTGATGCTAACGGTCCAAAACACCTTAATACAAACCTAACCAGGGCAAAATTCAACGAATTAACTGCCGACCTAGTAGAACAGTCAATGCAGCCACTCAAGCAAGCATTGAATGATTCAGGCTTAAAGGTTGAAGAAATTGATAAAGTTCTTCTTGTTGGTGGATCGACAAGGATACCCGCAGTTAGCGATGCAGTAAAAGAATTCATTGGTAAAGAGCCATTCAAGGGAATTAACCCCGACGAATGTGTTGCTCTCGGTGCTGCACTTCAAGGTGGTGTTCTAGGCGGAGATGTAAAGGGACTCCTACTTCTTGACGTTGCTCCTCTATCACTCGGTATCGAAACAATGGGCGGTGTTTGTACAAAGATAATTGAACGCAACACAACTATCCCAGTTAAGAAATCGCAAATATTCTCGACTGCTGCTGATAATCAGCCAAGCGTTGAAATAAATATATTACAGGGCGAACGCGAATTCGCTAAAGATAATAAATCACTCGGTATGTTCCGCCTTGATGGAATTGCACCAGCTCCAAGGGGTGTTCCTCAAATTGAAGTAACCTATGATATCGACGCAAACGGAATTGTTCATGTTAGCGCAAAGGATCTAGGTACGGGTAAGGAGCAGAAAATTTCCGTCACGGCATCAACGAATATGTCTAAAGAAGATATTGAAAAGGCCGTAAAAGATGCTGAGCAATTCGCCGCTGAGGATAAAAAGCGCCGCGAAGATATCGACTCAAGGAATGAGGCGGATCAGCTCGTATATTCATCGGAAAAGGCACTCGACGAATTCGGCGATAAGGTGAGCGAAGAAGAAAAAACCGCTGTAAATGAGAAGATTGCGGCATTAAAAGAATCTCTCAAGGGTGAGGACATTGAAAAGATTAAGGCGGATAAAGAAGCACTAGAAAAAGAATTCTATGAAGTTGCAGGCAAGGTATATCAGGCTGAGGCAGAGGCGGCTCAGGCAGCTCAGGACCAGGGCGGCGACACTCCCCCAGCGGATGATGTTGTAGATGCTGATTTCACGGATATTCCAGATGAAGAAACAAACGAAGAATAGAATCTAATATAGAGCATTGGGGCGCTTGATGCGCCTTCTTTGCCTTTATATTTACTTAAAATATTGATGGGCTCCCCATAGATTCATGATGAAGATTCTTAATTTAAGCCCGGGAAAAGAGTTGATAAGGTGGCACAAAAACGAGATTATTATGAAGTGCTAGGCGTACAAAAAGGTAGTTCCGATGACGAAATTAAAAGAGCATATCGGAAACTTGCAAAAAAATATCATCCGGACTTAAATCCAGATGATGCGAGCGCTGAAGCAAATTTTAAAGAAGTTAATGAAGCATATGAAGTCCTGTCCGATAGCAGCAAGCGATCAAGATATGATCAATTCGGTCATGCAGGTGTCGATCCCTCTAGCGGTGGCGGATATGGTGGCGGCGCTGCTGGATTTGACTTCGATGTTGGCGATATATTTGAGAGCTTTTTCGGCGGCGGATTCGGCAGTTCCCGCTCATCAAATCCCAATGCTCCGCAACGTGGCTCAGATATTCATATCAATACGAATATCAGTTTTATGGAGGCTTGCAGCGGCATTGAGCGTGAGGTGAAAATCACACGTATGGAAACTTGCGATGAATGTAACGGTTCTGGCGCCGACAAAGGCACAAGTGTGACAACTTGTAGCGAATGTAAAGGATCGGGCAAGCTAAAGACGCCGCAACGCTCGCCATTCGGCGTGATATACTCATCACGCACCTGTCATAAATGCGGGGGCAAAGGCAAAATTATCGATAAACCCTGCTCCAAATGCGGCGGCGGTGAGCGACTCCGTAAAACTCGCAAGCTAAATGTTACGATTCCTGCCGGCATTGACGATGGGCAAACTTTACTTGTGCGCTCCCAAGGTGATGCTGGCATCAATGGCGGTCCACGTGGCGACTTGAATGTTACGGTAACGGTTAGACCGGATCCGCTATTTTCACGAAAGGGCTTCGACGTATATTGTGACGTTCCGTTAACATATGTGCAGGCGACACTCGGTGATGAAGTGATTATCCCGACAATTGACGGTAAGGTAAAGCACAATATCCCTGAAGGCACCCAGCCGGGGACTATCTTCCGCCTACGTAATAAAGGCATTAAGCGACTAAATCGTGACGGACGTGGCGACCAATATGTAACAGTAAAGGTTGAAGTTCCACGTGGTCTATCGAAAAAGCAAAAAGAAATTCTGCGTGAAATTGATGCGCAATTTAACGATACGCATTACAATGATAGAAAGGGCTTTTTCGATAAGCTGAAAGATAAATTTAATTAGAAAAAAGCCGATGGAATTCCATCGGCTTTTTTTATTCGCCTTTTATCGCATTTGCAAGCATTAACTTAATTCTATTCTCCTGATTAACCTTTGTTGCACCAGGATCATAGTCAATGGCGACGATATTCGCATGGGGGAAGTTATCCTTTATCACCCTCGACATACCTTTTGCAACTACGTGATTCGGCAAACAACCGAATGGCTGTGTGCAAATAATGTTCTCCACACCTGTTTGCGCTAATGCCGCCATCTCGGCAGTTATTAACCAGCCCTCACCCATCTTGACACCCTGATGAATGTATTTATCCGCCTCGCCCTTTAGGAATTCAAAGTCATGCGGCGGATCGAATTCGCCGTGTTCCTCTATCGCCTTAATCATCGTCCTGTGCATTTTATATAATATCTTATATACGATTTTACTGCCGAATACCCACTTGGAACGGAAATTATAAATCTCCCCATCTTTAACATTGTTATTCACACAATATAGGCAGAAGTCCAGCAATCCCGGCATTACAGGCTCGCACCCCTCCGACACTAGGAATTCTTCTAAATTGTTATTAGCTAGAGGAGAATATTTTACATATATCTCACCAATGATGCCGACTTTCGGCTTCTTTTCATCGCTGCGCTTGATAGATGCGAAATCCTCTATTATCTCTTTATATATCTTCTTATTCGGTCGTGCTTTACCGTCATTAATCCTCTGCGCTAGGCGCTCCTCCCACTGTGCAAGCTTCTTATCCGTATCACCCGCATTAATCTCATACGGGAGGCATTGGTTATAGAGCAGCATTAGCAGATCCCCATATAGCACCCCGTATAGGAGTTTGAGTATTAGGGGGATGGTTAGTTCAAATCCATCTCCTTTTTCAAGTCCGCTAAAATTGAGCGAAATTACGGGAACATTCGGATAGGTATCGGCGAGCGACTTCCTAAGTAAATGTAAGTAATTCGATGCTCTGCACCCTCCACCAGTTTGAGTAATCAGCAATGCCGTCTTATCGGGATCGTATTTACCGCTGCCCAGTGCGTCCATGAACTGCCCAATTACTAGGAGTGCAGGATAGCAAGTATCGTTGTGGACGTGTTTTAACCCCTCATCGACTACTTTCCTATCGTCGGATAAAAGCAATTCCATATCATAACCGTATTGCCTGAACACATTAATTAGCAGATTAAAGTGTATTGGCAACATATTCGGCACTAGAATTTTGTGCGTGTTCTTCATCTCTTTTGTGAATCTTGCCATCGGAGTCCCCTCCTTCCTCGATTGCGGCAATAAGGCTCCTCATTCGGATCTTTGCCGCTCCTAAATTGTTTATCTCATCTATTTTTAATTGCGTATATAGCTTCCCCGATTTTTCAAGTATGTCACGTATCTCGTCGGATGTAATTGCATCAATCCCGCAACCGAACGAAACAAGTTGGACAAGTTGCATATCGGGCTGCGATGCAACATATTCTGCCGCATTATAGAGCCTAGCGTGATATGTCCATTGATTCAGCACATTCACCTTTTCCGGTGTGGCGAATTGGAATAGTCCGTCCTCGGATACTACCGCCATATCAAGTGATGCAATTACCTTATGTATGCCGTGGTTAATCTCAGGATCAATATGATATGGTCTGCCAGCTAGAACAATGATGCCCATATCTTTCTCCCTCGCCTGAGCAATAATAGCTTTCGCCATCATCTGCAACACTTCCATGAAGTCATTATGCGCAGTCAGGGCATTTTTATATGCTTTTTTAACCTGTGATTTCTTAATGCCGAATCTAGCAAGCTCCCTAGTCATGGACGTTATAACATTGTTCGGGCGGTTTAAATCGATATACGGGTGAATAAAGTTGTCATCGTTCAACGTATCGATATTCGCTTTAAGCAATTCAGGATAATACGCAACGACCGGGCAATTATAGTGATTATCGCCATATCCCTCATCGAAATTGTAAGTCATGCACGGGTAGAATATCGCATCCGCTCCCTTTTCTTGTAGGTCAATCACTGCCCCGTGAACAAGTTTCGCCGGATAGCAAACCGTATCCGATGGGATTGTATGCTGTCCTTTATAATAGAGTTCACGTGTCGATTCATCATTGACTATGACTTTCATACCGAGTGAGCCGAAAAATTCCACCCATAGGGGGAGTTGCTCATAGAATCCTAATGATAGCGGTATTCCGATAGTGATTTCACCATTCGGTGCTTTTTGCATTTTGATACATTCATATAGCAATTTCAGTTTTTCCTCATACATATTAGGGACTTTATCGCTATCTTTTATGCCGAGCGGTCTTTCGCACCTATTCCCGGAAATAAACTTCCTCCCATCGTTAAAATGTGCGATCGTCAAGCTGCAATTAGCAGTACAAGCTCCGCATCTTCCAGCTTTAGATGAGTAGGTGAAGTTCTTAACATCTTCCTTTGAAATAATCGATGATGTGCCACCATCAGCCACATGGTCACGTGCATATAGTGCCGCCCCGAATGCGCCCATTAGTCCTGCTATTGCCGGACGGACAACATTCCTGCCGAGTTCCATTTCAAACGAACGCAGAACTGCATCGTTAAGGAATGTGCCCCCTTGAACAACGATATGCTCCCCTAATGAATCGGGCGACGACGCACGAATTACCTTATAAATTGCATTCTTTATTATGCTTGAGGATAGTCCAGCGGAAATATCTTCAACTGTTGCGCCATCTTTTTGCGCTTGCTTAACTGAACTATTCATAAATACTGTGCATCTTGAACCGAGGTCAACAGGATTATCGGCAAATAATCCAAGCTTAGAAAATTCCTCAATATCGTATCCGAGTGCCTGAGCAAATGTCTGAATAAACGATCCGCAGCCCGACGAGCAAGCCTCATTAAGCATAATGCTATCAATTGCGCCATTCTTTATCTTAAAGCATTTAATATCCTGTCCGCCAATATCTATGATGAAATCTACTTGCGGTTCAAAGAATCTAGCTGCGTTAAAATGCGCCACCGTTTCCACCATTCCATAATCGATGCCGAGCGCCGCCTTTATTAATTCCTCACCGTACCCCGTCACACCGCTTGAGCGAATGACGAGTTCGTCAGTTGATATGTCGTATATCTTTGTAAGTTGTGATGTGATAACATCGAGAGGGCGCCCCTCATTACTGCAATAATGCTGGTAAAGCAGCCTTCCGTCAGGCGTGATTAATACTAGCTTCGTTGTTGTTGAACCAGCATCAATGCCGAGATACGCTTCCCCTTTGTAAGTGCGAATATCGGCAAAGCCCACATCTACACTATTATGACGTGCGATGAATTCCTCATACTCCTGCCTAGAATTAAAGAGCCTTTCGCCCGTCTGTGTTGAATTGATTTTTATATTTGTAATTTTTTCAATAACGTCATCTAATTTAAATGTTTCCTTACTATCTTTTGCGAATAGCGCACTGCCCAGCGCCATGAAACAAGGTGCCTCATCTGGGAAGATTGCATTCTCATCGTCTAGTTCAAGCGTTTTAACGAATGCATTGCGCAGCCCTTGTAGGAACGATAGCGGACCGCCAAGGAATAATACCTTCCCCTTAATTTGTCGTCCCTGTGCCAGTCCCGATACCGTCTGATCGACTACCGCTTGAAATACTGATGCGGCGACGTCCTCCCGATTTGCCCCCTGATTAAGTAGCGGCTGAATATCCGACTTTGCGAATACTCCGCACCGTGAGGCGATCGGATAGACCTTCTTATGTTTTAGCGACATTTCATCGAGTTCCGTCGGCGTCATTCCTAGTAGGGTCGACATCTGGTCGATGAATGCGCCCGTGCCGCCTGCACAAGAACCATTCATTCTCTGCTCTACTCCGCCCGTGAGGAAGATAATCTTTGCATCTTCGCCGCCGAGTTCGATAACAACATCAATATCGTCATAGCGATTCTGCACAGCAATAAAGGCGGCAAATACCTCCTGCACGAATGGTAGTTCCGCCGAATTAGCTATTCCCAGTCCTGCCGAACCAGTTATGGCAAGTTTATATTCTCTGTCTTTGCCGAATTTACTGCGAATTGCGCTCAACTGTTCGCATACGGATTCCCTCACTTTAGAAAAGTGCCTTTTATACTCCGTATATATTAGTTCGTCTTTTTCGTTCATTACCACGGTTTTAACCGTTGTTGAACCTATATCTATACCTAGATTATATGTATTTTGCAAGTTGCCTTCTCCTTCTAAACATAAACCTTTACTATATCTTCTATATATGTATGTCCTTTAATTATACTATATTTGTCGAATATTAGCAAGCTACCACGAATATTATAATATAGACCATAGCCTAAACTTTTTAATTTAGGCTATGGTCCTAATCTCGTTATTCTGCGACAGTTTCCCCTATTTCAGCGGGCTTCATCATTTCTTCTACTTCACTTAAATCATTTCCACCAAGTAATAAAATATCGCCAACTTTAATTTTCGTCTGTCCTTTAGGCACAATAATTTCCTTATCTCTTTTGATAACTACTACAAGGATATGATCGGGAATATTTGCATCCATGATTGCCTTGCCCGCCATTGCATTATCTTCATACACCACATATTCAGCAAGATATTCATGCATCTGATCCTCATAATCGCTGAACGATAGCGCCGTCGGCACATTATCATCGATTATATCTAGTTTCTTTGCAAGTGCTGGTATGAATGTACCTTGTACTATCAGCGAAAAGATAGAAATAATAAATACTGTATTGAATATATCATCGGCACCGGGTACATTGTTAGCTAGTGCATATGCGGCAAAAACTACCGATGCTACTCCTCTAAGTCCCACCCATGATACAAATATCTGTTCTTTAATCGGCACTTTAAAGAAGCTAAGTATAGCCATCACTGCTGCTGGTCTTGCTATTAATGATAGGAATACCGCTACTGCAATGCCGGTTATCATCACCTTTGGCAATTGTGACGGGAATAGGAGCAGCCCCAATGTGAAGAAAATCACTATCTGCATGAGCCATGTTAGTCCATCGAAGAAATGCACAAGACTCCTCTTATGGGGTATCTTCCCATTACTTAAAACGATTCCAATTATATATACGCATAAATACCCATTACCGCCGATATAATCACATACACCGTAGGAGAAGAGGACAATACCAATGACTAGAATCGAATAAAGTCCGTCAATCTCTAGATTTGCTCGCCGTAATGCAAATACTGCAAGGAATGCCACTGAAAAGCCGATTAACAGCCCAAATGACACTTGCTTTAATGCCATTAGAAAAACATTTCCGCTCCCTCTACCAGTAATTAGAGATACTACTATTACCGTCAACATATATGATGTTGGGTCGTTACTTCCACTTTCCATTTCAAGTAACGGGGCGAGTCCACTTTTAAGATTCAAATTCCTAGAACGCAGAATTGAAAATACCGATGCCGCATCAGTTGATGAAATTACCGCACCGAGCAACATAGCATTTAGAAATTCAAATTTAAGTACTTTCCATGCGAATAAGCCGACTAAACCAGCCGTTGCTATTACACCGAGTGATGCTAGTAGAACTGCCATCGGTGCGATCGGCTTTGCCACCTTCCAGTTAACGCCGAATCCACCATAGAACATGATGAAAATCAGCCCGACACTACATACTGTCGCCGCCAACTGTGCATTATCAAAATATATTCCACCTATCCCCTCAGAACCGAGCAATATACCGAGCGATATAAAAATTAATAATGTCGGTATTCCGAATCGATAGAGCATTTTACTAGAAAGAACACATGCGAGCAATATTGCACCAACGGTTAAAACTGCAATTGTCATCTATCCAACTCCTTTTAATATTATTCATGCGCTTTAGATAGCGTATTACGCTCCAAGGTAGCGCATTGCCATAATCAGCCCTAGAATTATCGGCTGATGTGCAAGATATATTATCATCGTATGCCGCCCAACAAAAGCAAGGGCCCTGCTCCTGCCTTTATAAAATCCCTCCGGCAATTTATTCCCCTTAAAATACACGCCAAAATAACTCCCCGCAAGGAATATAAACACCCACGGGAGCAAAGGGAAATAATCCGATGATATGAACCCATAATTTATAAATCCGAATGGGAAAAGATACCCACTTTTATAAAGAACATTCGGGAGTCGTATTTCAATCAGTCCCGTTATGCCCACATAGCGTGATGGTATATTATAGGTTATCACCGCAAGCAGCGTCATCAATGCAATTCCCCATATTGGGGGAATTTTATCAAGAATGCGGTGCGTCAATGAAAATACTATCATGGATATTCCAAGCATATGGAGTATCACGAACCTTATAAAATCATCGGGCGTTGCAAAAT